>CAZWWZ010000065.1:0-4427 GCA_964637795.1 uncultured Candidatus Saccharibacteria bacterium
CAGAAACGAAGCAGAATATTTTTTTTGTTAGGTTGTATGAATGTCATGGTGATAAAGGATATCCAACGTGCCATGTTCAACTTTCAACGGAAATAAAATCTGAAAATGGCAAATTCAATACTTAGATTTATAATAGCTTCCCGCCCCGCAGTTTCGCCGATCGGCTTCGCGGATTCTCTGCAATCTCCTTACGCGTCGCAACGATAGGTTTTTTGACCAGCAATTCAAGCTTTGACTCCTTAACTTTTCCACGGAACGCCTGCTTCACGATCCTGTCCTCAAGAGAATGAAAACTGATAATGGCAACCCGCCCGCCCGGAACCAGAATATCATCCAAAGAATCGAGGACCTTCTGCAGATTTTCCAGTTCGCCGTTCGCCATGATCCGCAAAGCCTGGAACGTCCGCGTCGCCGGATCAATGCGCCCATGCTCATAGCTCCTCGGAAGCGCATCCCGAACCGTCTCCGCAAGATCGCCGCTCGTCATGATTCCGCCTTGCTTATGCCGCCGTAGGGTGATCGCCCGTGCGATGCGGCGCGATCCGCGTTCACCTCCCAGGTTAAAGAGAACATCTGCAAGATCTTTTTCCGAAATGGTCTTCAGGATGTCGCGCACCGGGACGCGTGAATCATCATAGGTCATGAGTAGCGGCTCATTGCGTGACGCCTCGCTGAAACTGAATCCCCTTCCGGAATGTTCGATCTGTTCCGAAGAAAATCCGAGATCGAGAAGCAACCCATTCGCCTTACCCATCCTTTCCCGTGCAAGGATCTCCGGCAAGTCGGCATAATTTCCGACGAGCAACGTCACTCCTTCACGAGGGGCGATGCGCGTTTTGCAATCCGCAAGCATCGCCTCATCCAGATCCAAACCCAAAAACCTTCCTTTTGATCCGATGGCATCGAGAACCGCCGCAGCGTGCCCTCCCCCATCGACCGTCCCATCGATCATAAAATCGCCGGGACGCGGATCAAGCATTTCCAAAACTTCCTGTAAAAGAACGGGAACATGCATCGTTATATTCCCAGTTCGCCTAATTTTTCGGCAATCTCCTCCGAAGAACTTTCCGTCTTCACCTTGTACGTGGTCCATGCCGCGTCGTCCCAGATCTCAATGCGATTATAGAGACCCGCCACGACGACCGCCTTCGACAAACCTGCATATTTCCGGAGATAATCGGGAATCAATATTCTTCCCTGATTATCGAGTTCGACATCCGTCGCTCCTGCCAGCATGAGCCGAGCGAATGCCCGCGAGTTCGCCTGCGCTAACGGCAATGCGACCAATTTCTTCGCGAGGATTTCCCACTCGTTGTTTGCAAAAACAAACAAGCAGTTATCTATTCCGCGCGTGATAATGGCCCCGGCTTCCAATTTGTCGCGGAACTTCGCCGGGATCGCCATCCGACCTTTGATATCCAGATTGTGTTTGAATTCTCCAAGTAGCATGGTTTTGAGTTATCCCCAGAAGTGGTGCTTTATCCCCATACTTATCCACAACGTACCACTTTTGTTTAATGATACCCCACCCCTCTTTAAAGTCAAAACCGTACCCATAAAAGCCGCCCTACAACAAAAAAGCCACGTTTTTCCTTGCTTTCGAAAAACATGGCACCTCCCAGAGAAACAAGATATGCACAACCCGAAGAGAAAGATGATTCCCCACTCGACTCGCCGGTAAGAACTGGCTCGCTCGTGGCAAGCCACAAAACCCGCCAGGCACCCCGAATAAAATTGAAGGACGCATAATTTGTTCCAACAAAAAACACCCCGATTGCTCGGGGTGTTTTTTAGAAGACTATTTCCGCTTTGCGGCCTTCTTCTTCGGGGCTGCCTTCTTCACAACCTTCTTTGCTTTCTTTTTTGCTGGCATTTTATTTTTTATTTAGGTTTCGATGCGATTGGGTTGCCGACCACCCCAACCAATTTTCATAAGATCGGTGAAGTGATCTTTCTGAAAATTTATCTTACTTATATTCTAACAGATTGATTTTTTATTTTTGAAAAAAACTGTGCATAACTTTCCTGAAAGGAAAAAATTCTGACTTCGGAATTTAAAAATCATGGAAAAATTCTGGAGACTATCAGGCTTGCCTATTCGAAATCAAGATACATCGCCAGATGATCAGATATCTCATCGGGCAACATCTTGAAATGATGCACATCGATATCGCTGCTCACAAAAGTATAATCCGCGAAGCGAAGCGGCTTCTTATAGAAGTTTGACCTTGTCGATGTAATACCGAATTCCTTAATGAGATTCCGCATACCGACATCCTCGATTTTTTTGATGCTCTGCGTATCGGGAAGCAAGTTGAAATCACCGCACAGCACCGAAGGGTGGGAAAGGGTTTTGAGAAAAGCAACGATATTGTCGGATTGCGAAAGACGATCCTCCGTATCACCTTTACCGATACCATTCCAAAGACCGTGAAAATTTACGATCACGCGCATTCCTCTGGCCGTCCGCAGGGTAATATATTGCAGATTACGGGCATGATTACCCGCATCTTTATCGGAGATGAAACCGCGATCCTTATAGACAAAAATTTCCCCTTCCTCTTTGATCTCTAGATCTTTTTTAATAAAGACCGCCAAGCCGTACCACTCGTGGAAATGGGGCCGAAAATAACCGACATGATAAGGCAATCCATTACTGATCTCCGTATAAAGTTCAGGTATAAAATTTTCTAATTTTTTACCACCGGCGACCGACCCGCGCATGTGAGCACCACCGCGCCAAACTTCCTGTAGGCAAAAGATGTCCACGTCGGCATACCGACGGAAAAAATCGAGCAATCCATCCAAGCCCGCGACGCCACCCCAGGTATTTAAGGAAATAAGTTTCATGAACGTGATGTTGCGTCAATGCAGTAAACCATTGTGCGTCCTATAGGGATCGGACCTATGACCTCTTCAATGTGAATGAAGCGCTCTACCACTGAGCTAAGGACGCATTTAATACAGAAACATCATAAAAGAAATCAGATAGGATTTCAACGGCATTTCTACCGCCACCTCTTGTTGTTCCCGTAAAAGCTTTAGGATTTCTGCTCAAAATAAAAAATCATCCCGCTTAAGCGGGATGATTTTCAAACTGACGAACAAGAAAACTACTGGAGCTCGACGGTCGCACCGGCAGCTTCCAATTTTTTCTTGATCTCCTCCGCCTCTTCCTTTTTGGCGTTTTCCTTGACGGTCTTCGGAGCGGCATCAACAAGATCCTTCGCTTCCTTGAGTCCCAAGGTCGTCACTTCGCGAACGGCCTTAATGACATTCAGTTTGCTCTCACCCACAGTCTTGAGGACGACATTGAAACTGTCCTTTTCCTCCGCGGGCGCAGCCGCCGCACCACCCGCCGCAGCCGGAGCCGCAGCCGTAATACCAAACTTGTCTTCGAGCGTATGAACCAGCTCGGCAAGCTCGACGACCGAGAGCGACTCGATCTTCGAAATCAAATCATCGTAATTTGCCATAAAATTATTTTTTAATTTTTAACTGACCTTTTTATTTATAAGCACGGGGGTCCTTCGCCGGAGTTTATCCCGAGTCCGCCGAGGGATGGGAATGACATCTTACGATGTCTGTTTCGACTTCTGATCCAAAACGTACAAGAACGAACGGATCGGAGCCGAAAGGATGCCGAGCAGCTGAGCAAGAACGACTTCGCGCGGCGGAAGTTTACCGATATAGACAAGTTGCATGCCGTCGAGCGGTTCTTTCTTGACCAGATCGTAACCGCCAAGCAGATGTTTGATCCAAACGTCTTTCGCGCCGCCTTCCGGTACTTCGAGCTTCGAAAAGAACGCGAACGCAGGTCCGGCGATCTTTTCTATGTCACCGCGGGAAAAAATGGTGCCGACCGAGGTCTTGAATTGCCCCAGATCGACATCAATGCCCTGTTCCTTGAGGAGAATACCGAGCAACCGTTTCTTGATGACGAGAAAATCGGCATCCACATGATTAAGATCGCGACGGAATCTCCGCACATCCTCGGCAGTGATCTTCGTGAAATCCGTGAAAACAAGCGCCTTGCTCTTTTCAAAAAGCCCGCGCGCCTCGTTCAACTCTTCCTGTTTCTGTGCTTTTGATTTCATAAGGAATATTTCTTTTTATTTATCGGCGCCAATCATCTTTTTTGCCAATAAAAAAACGACCTTTGCTCCAAAGTCGTCGTCACCGATAAAAATCGGCTATGATCCTCGGCAGGATCCTTCTTCGCTAAGAAGCTATGAAGGACAAGCTTGCTCTCTTTTTCGAGACGCCTGCGGTCTTTGGAAGTAAGCTTACTATAGCCGAATCAACATGAAATGTCAAAATGATCAGGATCGAACCCTGATATCAAAGGCCAAGATTCCCCGCCCCCATGAGCCCTCCCGTCATCGAGGAGATCAATTGTTCCGTCCAGATAATACCGACCCAAACCA
>CAZWWZ010000066.1:0-4333 GCA_964637795.1 uncultured Candidatus Saccharibacteria bacterium
AGTGACATCCTCACCCTGACCGAACCTCCAGCGCGCAAGGACATCGGCCGCGATCGTCGTATACGCATGACCGATGTGCGGCTTATCGTTGATATAGTAGATCGGCGTTGTAATGTAAAATTTATTATCCATGGTTTTTGTTGATCGCTTTTATACTTCGACAGACTCAGGATGGATTCCGGCAAGGGTCCATATTTTTATAATAACCGAAAAAATGGATTCCCGCCTCCGCGGGAATGACAGGTCATTCCGGAACCGGTATGCCCCTTTTTTTTACCGACCATTCCTCGATCACCTCCTGGAAGACAGCGGCAGCCGGCACGGCGATCACCATGCCGAGAAATCCGCCGACCTCGGCTCCGATAAGAAGCGCCGTGATCACGACGACGGGATGAAGATCAACCGACCGCTTGCTAAGGATCGGAACGAGAATGTTCGATTCGAACTGCTGGGCAAGAACAAAAAAGATGAGTGTATAGATCGCGAGCTGCGCAGAAGTGCCAAGCGCGGAAACCACGGCAAATGCTCCTGAAACGATAGGGCCAATGAACGGCACCAACTCGAAAACCGCCGCAAGAATACCGATCAGAAACGCACCCTCGACGCCGAGAAGCGTCAATCCCCCCCACACGATAACACCCATGATCAAACTGAGAACCAGTTGCATGCGGAACCAGGAACCGATCTTCCGGCGCGATCGCTCATAAACGCGAAGCGCCACCGGCTCATAAGCCACCGGCGAAATAATCTTGATGAACCGCTCAACGCCATCCCGGCTTATGCTCAGATAAAATGAACTTGCAAAAACGGAAACCACGAGTCCCAGACTGCCGAGCGCACCGGAAAAAAGACCGAGCGAATCGCTGCCGGAAAATATCTGAGTCGATATCTTTTTAACGACACTGCTGGCCGATTGCGACGTCCGCAAGCTCAAGAGCAAACCCAGACTTCCCGTGGTGGTCGAGGGCGACTTCCCGGCCGTCAGCGCGATTGTGTTCAGTTCAACGATCGCAAATGGAACAACCTCATAAAAAACAAGTGCCACCAAAAGGATCGTTGTCAGAAAAACGAGCACCACACCGAGACTGCGCGGAATGTGCAAACGATGCTCGATCACGTCGATCATCCCTTCAAAGCCGGAAGAAATGACGATGGCAAGAAAAAGCCCCAGCACGATCTGATGGCCCAAATAAATGACAATGGCGAAAACCGAAAATATCGCGATCCGCCACAGACTGCCCCATGAAATTTCCAAACTATATTTCTCCATGCTTCTCGTATATCATTCCAAGCGCCGCGAGGAACCTTCTTGCCTAGCGAGAGACAGAATTTCTCGTAAAACTCAAAATGATCAATGATTCTACATTTTTAAGATTTTTTTGAATATTTTTTCATCCCGATAGGGACCTACAACGGAAAAATTCAAACGATCGTTCCGAAAAACCTCCTGCGCCACGGCACGAACCGCCTCCGGCGTCACCGACTTCACTTTCTTGATAACCGCCTCCGGAGAGATGATCTTCTTGGTCATGATCTCCTGACCGCCGTAGAAGCTCGCGAGCTCATCCGACGTCTCGAGTCCCAGGATCAAATTTCCGATCATATGCTCCTTTGATCGTTCGAATTCCTCTTTCGGAACAACGGCATCGCAAAGCTTGCGGCATTCCTCGATGATCGCGCGAACCACTATCTCCGTCTTGCCGTGGTCAATGCCGGCAGAGATGCCGAACACGCCATGGTCCAAAAAGAGATCGGCATCGGCGCCTACATAATATGCCGCACCAAGCTCTTCGCGCACCCGCTTGAAAAGACGCGAGCTCATGCCGCCTCCCAGAATATCCGCCAAAACCTCGATCGCATAGCGCCGCCGGTCAAACAGAGAAAATGCGCGAAAACCGAGTGCTACATGGCTCTGTTCGGATTCCTTGAAACGCGTGAATATTTTCGGAGCCGTTTGCTGTTCTTGTGTTCTTATTTTTGCCGGCGCCGTAGCGCGCGCCAACTTTCCAAACTCGCGTTCGATCTTTTTGACGACCGCTTTCTCGCTGAACTTCCCCGCAACGATGACCAAAGTTCCGTTCGGGACATAGCGCGCGGCGCGATATGCCAGAAAATCATCCTTCATCAAGGTCCGGACGATCCCTTTTTCTCCCGCAATGCTCCATCCTGCCGGCTGGTCGCCGTACATCAAAGCCGCCAGGTCCTCCTGAACCTTGGCTTTCGGCATGTCGTCGTACATATTGATCTCTTCAATGATCACACCGCGCTCTTTCTCGATCTCCGCAGGATTGAAAACCGGATTCAAATAAAGGTCGGTGACAATATCGAGAATCTGCGGCAATTTGCGCGCTTCCGATTTGGCCCAATAGCCTGTATATTCCTGGCCGGTAAAAGCATTCGATTGCGCACCAAGACCGGCAAGCTCCTCGGCGATCTGCCCCACGCGCGGACGGCGCGACGTCCCCTTGAACGTCATATGTTCCAAAAAATGGGAAATACCGTTGATCCGCTTCTTTTCATATTCCGATCCAGCCGCGACAAGGATCACGACGCTCGCCGCCAAACTCCCTTTCTGGGGCACCAAAAGCACCCGCAGACCGTTTTTGAGAGTTATTTTTTTGAAAGGTTTCGCCATTCTCCTTGTTTTTAATGATTTTTTAACAATCCACGTTGGTATAACGTAAATTTAAGCAGACTTGTTACCGAACAAGCCTATTGTATCGTTTTTCAGCCATAATCGCCAGAGGAAAAGGCCCTTTAACTTTCCTTATTCCCGAAAATCGGGGAACCTTAAAACCCATCAGATCCTCGCTTGCGCGGGGATGAGCGAAGAACTCATTCGGTAGAGTGAGCCAAAAAAACAAAATTATTTTTTCTGCTTTCTTTCTTTGGGCGACCCAGAAACGTCGCGGCTAACCGCCGCTCCCCGGACACCTCTCGGTTTCCGGCGGTCCTATCAGACCTGCTTTCCTACACGGGGAAACTACCGTTTCCCCGACCCCCTTCCCGTTTCTGGGTTGCGCCCCTTGGGCGTCACCCAGAAACCAAGCCGCCATTTGCCGCCCAGGGCAAGGCGAGTCTGCGCTTCGATACCCGGCAATGCTCCGAATATAATAAGCGTGAACGGCATGAGTACCCATTGGAGAATATAAACGCCGTAATCCCTGATCCTTAATTTTTCCTGCCGCGGAGGCAGGATCAAAATGCTCAAGACCGCAGAGCTCGCAACGCCGATCATGGAAAGCATGATGATGAAACGCGTGATATGCGGCAGATTGTACGCAAGCAGTGTTTCGTTGTAATGCTTGCCGCCAAGAAAGAGCGGCAACCAGCCCAAGGCGAAGATCATCAGGGAATTCGTGGCCCATGAGTGATAGCCCTCAATGGCATTGAACGTCCAATACCAGCGTTTCTTTTTCGAAATCGTTTTGTCTTCGCGAAAACCCTCGAGGAGATAAGGAACGTTCTCCGAACCCCACGCCCAGCGGCGCTGCTGCTTGTAGATGTTCTTCATCGTTCCCCAGAACGTCGGCGCGGACGGCGCATCCATGGCGACCGGGAAGAAAAGCGGTTCGGTGCGGAAATCACCATGGTAACGGAAAAAGCCCTGCCAGAAAATACGCGAATCCTCGGAAACGATATCTTTCTGCCAGAATCCGATCTCGGTAAGCGTCTCGAATGACATGGATTGCGAAGAGAACGACGTCAGCCGCTCCGGCCGCGATTGCTGCATCATTTGCCAGAAGGTGCAGGAAAACGAAACGACGCGCGAAAGCGCATTCGACTCGGAAAGATTGTTGACAAAGAGCGGAACGGGCTGATAGATCGCGCGTAGCGGGTCATGGGATGAGAAGAAAGTATAGGTAAGGCGGCCGAAATATTCCGGAAAGATCTGCGTATCGATATCAAAAACCGAAACCAAAATGCGATCGTAAGAGATCCGCGCGGGATCGATGACCTCTTCTTTCACGCGCATTCCCGCCCACGACTCGTTCGATCCCTTGCCCGGGATCTCGTCGGGTAATCCTTCGGGATGCACCGTGATCAAGAATTTATAAAACGTGTCCTTGAACTCCGCCTCGATCCGACTCCCTGTTTCCCGTGCGTCCGCACCCGCGCGCGCCTCGAGCGCGAGGACGACGATCATTTTATCCTTGGGATAGTGCGCCGCGGCCAATCGTAAAAAACTCTCCCGGACAACCTCGTACGGCTCGTTATACATCGGCAATATGACGAGCTGTACGATATCCCGCCAATCCTTGCCCTCTTTATCCGTCCTTCGTTCCTCCAATCTTGCGAGCCAATCGATCTTCATGTTCTTTTTCATTTCCGT
>CAZWWZ010000067.1:0-4293 GCA_964637795.1 uncultured Candidatus Saccharibacteria bacterium
CCACGGCCATGGGGCGGCGGACGACTTTACCGTTCTTTGTGATCTTCACGCGTTTTGCCAAAGCTTTCGAAAAAGACATGATAGGAAATAATGGTTTAAATAACGAAGTTGAGTATACAGGATAGCCGCTTTTTTTGCAATGGGTTTATTGTCGTCCCTGTCCCTCGACAGCCTTGGGATAAACTCCGGCGGGGATCCAGGTTTCTTTTTCTGATTTTGGGATCAGTCTTAGCTTTTTATGATCTTGGCGATCTGGACGCTTGGTCCGTTCTGGCCGAAGCGCGGGGGATGGAGCTCGCGGTGTTCCGTGGGAAGCATCTTCAGGAATTCTTTCAGTTTTTCCATTGCGAGATCCTTGTTCCGTTTTTCGCGGCCACGGAGCCGGAGCACCACTTCGATCGGATGTCCTTCAGCGAAGAATTTTTCCGCCTGGCGGACTTTCACCATAAGATCGTTCTGTGCGGCACGAACCGTGATCTGCACATGCTTCATCTCGGCGCTTTTCTGGGCTGCCTTTTCTTTCTTCTCGCGTTTCGCTTCTTCGTAACGGAATTTGTCGTAGCTCATAATGCGTGCAACCGGCGGTTTTGCCGCGGGAGCGATCAGAATAAGATCAATCCCTTCTTCGGGTCGCGTCAATGCGATCGCCTGGTCGCGGCTGATGACGCCGAGATTTTCGCCGTTTTCGCCGACCACGCGGAGTTCCGATGCGGTGATCTGATGGTTCATCAGCGGCCGTGGCGGCTGGATCGGCATTGGCCGGCGCTGAAATCGATTGTTGCTCATAGGAGGCATGAGGCCATTATAGCATGAAGAATATGGGTCTGTCATTCCGCCTGCCCATCGTAGCTTCAGCGAAGACGGGAATGTCGCGAGGGATCATTTTTTTGAACGAACGCAGGATTCTTCGTTATCGCTCAGAATGATGGGGGAGATATCTTTTATGTTATACTGGATCCATGGAAACAACGCCGACGGTCACGCCCTCTTCCGGTTATCAAAAGCTCGGCCGCAAAACGCTTATGCTGTTTGTTTCCCAACAGATCGCGCCGAGCATCATTATTTTTATTGGGGCTATTTTTCTCGTGATCGCACAGGGGAGCGGGATTTTTGCGAAAACGCCTCTTGCTCCATGGAGCATTTTTATCGTGCTCGGAGTATGGGCCTTATTTGTTCTGACGTTTGTTCTGACATTTTTTATTACCTATCTTACCTATGTAAACTACGTATTCATGCTTGATGATGACGCATTGAAGATCCGGCGGGGGATCCTCAGCAAGGAAGAGATTTCCATTCCGTATCGTCAGATCCAGGATGTGGACATCGAGCAGGGCATCTCGGATCGCATCTGGGGCGTAGCGCGCCTCGCGATCCTTACGGCCGGCCATGAAGAAGCAAAAGAAGGCGAAGAAGATACCTCGGAAGGTGTTTTTCCCGCCATCGATCGCGAACTCGCCGAATCCTTGCAGACTGAGCTTTTGAGACGCGCTGACGTCGAGAAGGTGACGGACCAGAAATAGTATTTAATTTGTCGTGGTCCGCGGAGGCGGACCATCCCGTGCTTTCTTTTCGAAAACTATGCGTATGTTCCATTTTGAACAAGCATATAGTTTATAGTCGTTGACGGATATTGTAGTGTTGCTTCCTTGGTGTTTTTATGTTATTCTATGTATAGCGCGAAAGCGCAATTTGGGGACGCACTGGCTTCGATAGTGATGTTCCATGAGTTTGCGGGCCGTGGGCGACGACGTACTCGTCGTATCATTTAAACTGCCAACACAAAAGTTGCAGCTCCGGCGTTCGCGTTTGCCTAATCGGCTGACCTACGTCGGGATCGGCGGATCCGGGTTCCTTGGGTCCATCGCCGGTCTTATATAAGGGAACTTAACGCTATTCGATGATCCTGTGGATGGCGTGACACTAATGGATCAAAACCTGTCTAACTTTCGTTAAACTACACCCGTAGACGGCTCATTGGCTTCATCACTAGACGGCGGTTCGATTCCGCCCGTCTCCACAGATAGTCCGAGAGGTTGATATAAGCAAATCACGGGAAATCATTTCTTGGCAATGATTTCCTTAAGTTTTTCAATTTCTCCTTTCAATTCAACCATCCTTATTTCCCGCCCCACCATCGATTTGTTTGCCTGCTCGAGCGATTCATTGGTCGCAGCGAGCTCGTCTATGTTTGTCGCGGCTAACTTTTCGGCCACCTTTTGCAGGGTAATGTCACGTATGTTGCACTGGATCATCTCCGATCCATCGACACGATATTTGTATTTGTTGCTCACAAACCCAACCTGGTGTTCCTTTCCGTCCTTGGACTGAAGCGGTATTTCGGATTTAGTATGTCCCACCTTTTGCAATTCTTCGAATGATTCCTTGCTAGCCTCAACGTCTTTTATCGCTCTAAGCTCCCAAATCTTCTTCCCTATGATTTCATCGAGGGAATATCCGAGCAAGTCCAGCAAAAAGGGGTTGGCGTCAATGATCTTTTCCGTCACGGGATCAATAAGCAAGATGCCGTCCTGGGCCGTCTCGAAAAGTTTTCGGTATCGCAGCTCGGAAGCGGCGACATCTACAAGAGCCGCTTCATGTTTTGCTTCAACACGGGCAAGCTCCTTCGTTGTCACGGCAAGTTGCTTGGCTTTGGTACGGAGCGCCGTCGCCACTAAGGCAAGCTTCTTTCTGGCAATTTCCTTTTGACTTGCCGTCACGGCAAGCTTCTTTCTGATACTTTCCTTTTCCCTTGCTGAGGTTTTAAGCGTGCGGATCGTATTTCTTAATTCGGAAATAAGAGTTTCTTTTTTCATGTTATAATTGAATTATACACCCAATTCTTTTTACGCGAGTAAACAGCTCAAGCAACGAACGCGATACGACATTACTTTCCACCTGAAATTTTTTATATCCACATAGGTGCATGTCAAAATCCATGCCTCGTAAAACTTTCTTTATCATCCCTGGTTTTAAGATGTCATCTACAAGCCGTTCGTTCCTATGGCTTCGAAGATTTCTGGAGCAAAAAGGATTCAAGGTATTGATCGCGCCTATCACATGGAATTATCGGACGATGGATGATTATGTCGCCGAGTTCAAGGTCTTTTACGAGAAAAATAGATCGAAGGAAAACTATCTGCTTGGTTTCTCTTACGGTGCGGTGATCGCCCTCTTGTCGGCGAACGATCTTCGACCCGAAAAGGTTTATCTTTGTTCATTGAGTCCCGATTTCAAGGAGGATCTTCCGATGATGAAGTCTCCGGAAATGAAATCGTGGATCGACCGGTTTGTCGGTAAAAGAAGACTGGCTGAAATCAAACGACGCAGCGGCAGGGAAGCGGCACGGAATTTGCAGATCCCTTCGGTCGTCTTTTATGGAGGATTTGAAGGGGAAAAGTTCCCTTCGCTCAGAATACGATGCGAAGAGACGGCAAGCTTGGCGAAACGCTCGAAGCTGGTTATAGTAAAAGACGCACCCCATGATATAAGATATCCGGAATATCAGAAGGCCATTTTGAGGATGTTGAGGCTTGTATGATCAATCGATGGCTCGCACCGTGTAAGTATTGTTTGTTCGACTATTTTGCTATGATATAAATCATGAAAACAGAAAATCCGGGGAAGGAATTTTTGGAATACTTGGCGGCAAACGAAGGGAAGCCGATCGATCCTGCGGTTGCGGGCGCGGCGCGGCAGGAGCTCGCACAAGGCGAAAAGACCGATTTCAAATTCGATACGGGAGTCTCGGATCACGAAGCAGATGCCATAAATTATCCTGAAGGGTCGCTTTTTAAAACCGATATTCCTGATAACGAACTCTCGGAAGCGGTTGAAAAATTAAAAGATGCAAGAAAGACTTTGATCGATGGTTTAACGATCGAGCCCGTGCCGGAACTTTTCAGAGACCCTCAGCACGTTACGTTCGGGGAACTCGAGGGGAACGCGGCGACGCTGCCCGAAGCAACGCGAAATGCCCTGAATGTTGTCGGGCGATATGCAAAGATAGGACCCGAGACATCGCTCTATGACGTGCCGGATCTCATAAAGGATTTTTTGCTTAAGTTGGATGCCATAGAGACGCATCGGGATAATCTTGAAAAACATCGCAGCAATACATCGCGATAATTTCTTTATTTTGTGGTTCTTGCTTTAAATTAGGATATGTGTTTGAATTTTCTTCAGAGAAAGGAGCAAAAGCCCCATGGTACAAGAGATGAGAGGCCGTGATGGTCAGCACAAGCGGCGTTTGCCGCCTCCACAGCAGATGCGGTTTCGGTACGTCTCACGGAGCTG
>CAZWWZ010000068.1:0-4288 GCA_964637795.1 uncultured Candidatus Saccharibacteria bacterium
ATCATCGATGCGCTTGAAAGAATGTCAGGAAAAAAATATGCGAGCGATTCCCCGGAAGCGCCTGCATTCCGTATCGTTGCCGATCATGTGAAAGCGGCATCGTTTCTGATCGGCGACGGCGTTCTGCCGTCGAACAACGAACGGGGTTATTTCGTCCGGCGTCTGCTGCGCCGTGCCATTCGCTACGCCGACCAGCTTGGCATTCAGAATGTCGCGCTTTCAACCTTAGTGGAACCGGCGCTCGGGCAATATGAAGAGCAATATCCGGAAACGTATGCTCTACGTGAGATGATCGGACAGGAAATTGACAAAGAGGAAAAAAGATTCAGAGAAACACTTTCTCGCGGACTCAAAGAATTTGAAAGATGGTACAGCCCAATTGAATCTTCTTATGAGGGTTATTCCGTAGAAAGATCGGAAACGATACAAAAAAGGATGCCGGGCTTTGTTGCCTTTAATCTTTTTACTACCTATGGCTTTCCTATAGAGTTAATTTTTGAGGAAGCAAAAAAACGAGGAATAGAAATTGATATGGAAGGACCTCAGGGATTTAAAGAAAAAATGCGTGAGCACCAAGAACTGTCTCATACCGCTTCGGCGGGTGTCTTCAAGGGCGGGCTCGCAGACCATTCGGAGAAGACGACGCGATTGCACACGGCACATCATCTTTTGCTCAAGGCACTGCAAATAGTTCTCGGTCCGCAGGTGAAACAGCGCGGAAGCAATATCACGAGCGAACGCTTGCGGATGGATTTCGTGCATGACGCAAAGATGACGGACGAGCAAAAGGCGGAAGTCGAGCGGATCGTGAACGAAAAGATTACGGAGGACCTGCCGGTCGTCCGGAGCGAACTTCCCCGTGAAGAAGCCGAAAAGATCGGTGCGGAACATGAATTTGGGCAGAAATATCCCGATCGCGTGTCGGTGTATTCCGTCGGCCCGAAAGGCGCGACGGTAGAGGATCCGCAGTTCGAAAAGGCATTCTCGATCGAATTCTGCGGTGGTCCGCACGTGACACGTACCGGCGAGATCGGTCATTTCAGGATCGCAAAGGAAGAAGCAAGCTCCGCCGGCATCCGCCGGATCCGCGGCGTTATCGAATAGATGGCACAGAACATAATAGGAGATACCCAGGTTTTTCATTGGACTCGTTCGGTAGAATGAGTCCAATATTTTTTTGTTTTATTTTAATGGCAAAAATAGTGGCCGAGATGACATGGGCCAATGTTCGATTTCAACGATTTTAAAAAGCGTGTTACCATAAATCAATGATGGAATTTTTTCATTGCTCAAAAGAAAAATTCTTGATCGTGGACGTCTCTTCGAAAGGTGCGAGTGCGCTGTTCCTGAATTTCAACGAGCAGCGCGAACTGGTGTTTGAGAGAATAATCAAGGATATCGATTTTAAAAAATTTTTAGCATCGCAGGCAAGGAGTATTTTCCAAAGATCGTGGGAAGGGAGATATTTTTTCAGTTCACGGCGCAAACTAGTGGTTTTGGCAGGTGCGGACCTCGCGACGACCATTCCGGTTCCGCTCGATTTCAAGCGTGACGCGTCGATTGCCGATCAGCCGATAACGATCGGCGAAGCGGAGGATTGGTTCGCTCGCGCTACGGCGAAAATATTCGCGGGATGCCGCCTTGAGGCGGCACGGCGGCTTGATGCGGGGAATATCGATACGGTTCTCGTGAATCAGCGGATCGATCGAATAGCTATTGACGGCCGCGTGGTCGCTGATCCCATCGGACGTTCCGGCAAAAAGGTATCTTTTATCATTGAGCTTACTTTCGCCATCAGGGAGCTTTCAGAATCCCTTGCGCCGTTTTTCAATGCTCCTGGAGAGTTCTTTTTTGCTGAAGCGCCGCAGGCTCAGCTTGCCGCCCTGGCCCGCATCAAGCCTCTGCCCCTCCACATCATTGCTGTTCGTGACGGAGGAAAGTCATCGCTCTTTATCTTCCAAGAAGCTGAACGGGGCTGCTCCGTGGTCTATCGTGAATCATTTTCCTGGGATGCGTCGACGGCAGTCCGGAATATCGCCCAGAACTTCGGCATATCTTTTCTTTCGGCAGAGGAGATTTACGGAATGTATGTCCGCGGCGAAGTCTCGGATGCAGCAAAAAAATATTTCGACGTTCTGGCTGCTCCATCGGCAGAGCGATTTTTTGGAGCACTTGATAAGGCGAATATCCATGGGTTGGCTTATCTTGACGCGCCCCGCAATATCTCGCTCAAAACTCCGTATCACCGCCATCATGTCACGATCGAAGACGTCCCCGTTGCTTCGCTGCTGGAAAAGTTCGGATTTTCTTCGCGTGACGGCAAATTGATCGACCCGCGCATCGTTCTCCGATACCTTGCGCCGTTCTTTGAACTGTATTTCGATAATAATAGATCCGAGCTCAATGAGCTTTTAAAGAGAAAGCTGCACTGGCTGGCATAGTGGTGATGGGATATTGATAGCTTCAGGTGTCAGTATCGCAAGTCGATATTGGAATATGTTATACTTTTTAATATGGCTACCAAAAAAATAATTCTCGAAAAAGAAGAAGGTGCGGGTGAGGCAGTGGATCGCATTCTTGGAGAACCTGATCACGCATTGGTTCTGGTCGTGCCTCGCGGTTCGATGCTCGGAAAGTCGGCGCGAAATTTCAATCTGATCAAACGGGAATCAGCGGATGTCGGAAAGGAAATTTCCGTTGAGTCGGTTGATGAAAACATTCTGGCATTCGCGAGAAATGCCGGTATTCCCATCAGTCATCCGCTTTTTCGGGAGCGTAGCACATCGGGAGCATCGGGGATATCGGATATTGTTCCGGTTTCTCGTGACTCCGAAGAAGATGACGGGAACGATGAGGGAGAAGAGGCGGAAGTCGAATTACCTCGCGGAAGAAAGCGGGTCGTGCCGGCGCGAAGACCTGTGATGTTGCGGAAAACTTCCGTTGAGGCCGCGGAAGAAAATCAGCCCGAAGAAAAAGAGGAAGACGATCGTCAAGAGAGAGATATTGCCGGGGAGGATGCTGAACAGGAGGGTCAATCCTTCTTCAAGGAGGAAGATCGATTTTTCAAAAAACGCCAGATCCCTTCGGTCGATGAAATAAATGACGAGGATGATGCAGAAAGAATATCTTCTCGCCGAACGTTAAGAGGTTCCAGGATTGGATGGACCGTCGGCGCGCTCGCTGTCTTGGGTGTGGCCCTTTATGTCATAACCGTGGTTTTCGGTTCGGCAAAGATCAATATCACGTTCAAAAAGACACCTTGGGGTTATAACGGAAATTTTGTCGCGGAGACCGCAACCTCGAAGATCGATACGACGAACAACATCATTCCGGCGCAGGTCTTTTCGGTTCCTAAAAATATAACCAAATCGTTTCCGGCGACAGGCCAGCAGAATGTATCGCTCAAGGCTCAGGGGACCATCACTATCTATAATGCCTACAGTTCTTCGCCGCAGAGCCTTGTGGCCACCACGCGATTCGTGACGCCTGATAACAAAATATTCCGGCTGGTGAATGCCGTGGTCGTTCCGGGTGCGGCGGTTACGAACGGCCAGATCGTGCCGTCGTCCATCACTGCCCCGATCGTTGCGGACCAGGCGGGCGTCGACTACAACGTCAGCTCGACGCAAAAATTGACCATCCCGGGTTTTGAGGGAACGCCCAAATATGCCGCATTTTACGGTTCGATCACGACCTCGACGAGCGGCGGTTTCGTCGGAGAAAAGGCGGTGCCGACGGCAAGCGACATCGCTTCCGCAAAACAGGCGATAACCGACACGCTGACATCCGAGCTTCAGGGCAGCCTGACGGGGAGCTATACCAACAATTTCAAGATTCTTGATGGCGCGACCAATATCCAGATAACAAAGATCACGGTCAATACATCAACCGACTCGAACGGCAATTTCAGCGTGTTCGGGGAAGGTACGCTCTCGGCGATCGGGTTCGATGAGTCTTCTTCGGCCGCAACGTCATTGAAGAATTTCTTCCTTTCGATCGCGCAATCGACGGAAGCGAGTTCAACTTTCAGCGATTTCTCCGTGAATTACGCGAGTGCAACCCCGGATTTCGCGAATGGCAAGCTGACTTTCGGCGTCAATGCCCAGGGGACGCTTGAGCCGGCGTTCTCTCAGGACGATCTCCGAGCGAGTATCGCGGGACAAAAGATAAGCGTTGCAAAGAACGCCATTTCCTCGTTGCCGGAACTTCAGGAAGGCGCTATCTCAGTGTGGCCGGCTTGGCTGTGGCAGATACCTGCAAATGCGAAGAAGATCCAGATAACGGTGGA
>CAZWWZ010000069.1:0-4283 GCA_964637795.1 uncultured Candidatus Saccharibacteria bacterium
TAGAACCAACCTCATCCGAAGGGTCAGTAACAACCTGTTGATCCAAGGCGGCATAGATGGTATCCGCATGGGCTGTCGCAAATGGTTCTTTCAGCATGGAGAACAATCCGGTCAGAACGTTTTCATGCGCTTCGGCAAAATCGACACTTCGCACGTCTTTCAGTACGAGGCCGGGTACCGTGGTGGTTTCACCGCCAAGAGCATAGACAATTCCTTCCGGAACGTTCGTATAGGTGGCTGAGGTGGCGGGGGCGGTTGGATGGTACGTTGTTGCCCCAGCAGACACAACCCACGTCGCCGGAACCGGCTTTCCTGATCCGGCCATCTCCGAGGTCACGTTGATCGTGCCGGTGTTGCTTCCGCCTCCGCCGCTGACCGTATACGGAATGCTGCCTGATTGGGTCTTTGTATAATTAGAACCTCCTACGTCATCCCATTCTGCGGTGATCGTAAATGGCGCCGAATAAGATCCCGCAGTGGACGGCGCAGTGAAATCCGCGCTACCAGTGTCAATAGGGGTTCCGGCATACACCGTATCCCAAGTGTTCGCAGTATATGAGAATATCGACTTCTGAACTCCGTTCACCGTCATATTGAGATTGACGTTATTGGCTCCGAGCTCGGAACCATTATCGCACTGGGTATAATCGAATTCTCCCGTACTGACCATCTGCTGGCCTGGCGAATACTGATTCCGGTCAAGATTGACGTCGAATGCAATAGCTGCAATGCCCTCATCTGAACCTGGACTGCATGACTGACCAGCAGAACTACATCCATCAAGATTTGGCTGGTTTTTTCCTGCAACTAAGACACAACTGTCACGGGAACAGGCAAGATAGGTATTGCTGCCGCTTGTGTTGCCGCCTCCCGGTGTGCTGGTAGGCGTCGTGCCGCCTCCCGGTGGAACTCCGCATGCTGAACCAAGAGGAGAACAAGAATTACTTCCATCTCCATAGACTTTTGAACAGGAATTGCTAACGCACTCAAGGAAACTTGTTTTCGGGATTCCACCTCCGCCGCCGTCTCCACCTCCGCCGCCGTCCATCATCATCTGCATAGCATGTGCAGGCACGGCATGGGACATGACAATCATACCGGCACCGATAGCTACGAACAATCCAAGAACCTTGGTAATATCCGCACTATTCGGTTTCTTCCTCATGAAAAAATAAATGACAATACCGGCGATAATCAAAATAAGAACAATAATGACAATACCGGCAAGCACTCCTCCGTTCGAGCTTGTTTTGCTCTGTACGCCGAGAGAACTACTTGCGAGAACCGTATGCGCCGCATCGCTCAATGAGACCTTGGCAATCGGATTGCCGCAGGAAGCGGTGATCGGAATATCGGCAACCACATCCTCGCTTGCTCCGGCAAGCGACTGAGTATAATCATTTGCGCAGAGATTCCCCTGAGAATCCGTTATTTGGATATCGGCAGTAAGCGATCCTTCGTTCGTTCCATTAAGTCTCGACCCCATAAAGCTGTCCGCCGCACCGGACCATATCAAGGATACTTTTGCGACATCACCCGCAGAATAGGAATCTTTATCGAACACGACGCTCTGAATGGTTGCGCTCTCTCCTGCAACCACATAATGGAACACGATACTATTCGAAATCGGATTTCCATTTGCACTAACAAACGTTAGAACCGTGTCATAGGCCTGCGGGGTTGTCGGTTTGACGATAGTGAAGGATTCCGTCGTGGTCGCCCCGGGCATGAATGTAATCTGATCCTGCGTCGTGGAAGCAATAACCGTACCGAACAAAGAGCGGTAATAGGTCACGAAACTCGGAACTGCCGTGACCGCCGCACTGGACATATCCTGAATATCGCAATGGGCGATAAGATCCTCGGACGGAAGAAGGTCAACACCCTGGCTTATGGTATATTTCCGCACAGAAGCATCACTGGGGATGGTAAGATAGCAGGAACTTCCAGCGATGTTCACATACTGGCCGTTACCCTGCAGGGTAACGGTGCCGAGAGGAACGGTGCCCATAGGGAAACCCGATCCATCCTTAACTTGAACCGCAAGGACGTAGCTTCCGCTCAAGAAAGCGGGAGCGGTATAGGTTGCCGTGATATGTTTGCTGTCATTTTCCGTAAGGCTCACCACATTATCAAATACTTTCGTATCCACAACGGACTGTAAGGATCCGCTTTGCTGCATAAGAAGAATGCCATACCTGAGATCAGGCTGAGCGCCCGTCTGGTTGGTAATATCAAAATCAACCGTAAAGACGTTTCCGTCCTGTTTGGTAAGCGCGGCATTCTGAATATCAACGGTACCGACGATGATAAGCCGGGAAGGGAGCTGAACAGTGTTGGATGACGCCGCGGACGCATGAGGAGAAAAAAACGTAGCGATCGCAATAAACAGTGCCGCAATAAACAAAGTAACCGTACTATACCGCTTTATTTTTTTTGGAACGTTCATAAAGTTTTTTAAAAAATTATTTCTTCACGTAGCTCACCGTGACCTTCAGACCCTGCTGACCCGAGGTCATGACCACGTTGGTATCCGCCGTCGACGTTACGGCATAGATACCACGGAAAGCGGCGATATTGGTGCTTGAATTCGTCACCGTCCATCCATGCGAAGCGAAGTAGCCCACATACTGGCCATAGAGGCCATCCAGGGAAGAACTCGACGTCCAGCTTGCGGTATATTGGTTCAGATTGTAAGCATAGCCGATCGTATAGCTCTTACCGATGAGCGCCGTCTGATCAAGAATGAGCTCCTTCGGGAATCCGGAGACCAATTGACCGCTCGGCGCAAACGCCGCGCGCGGAGAATTATATTCCCCCCAGATGAGCCACCAGATGAGGGCAAGGACAACGATGATGACCACCGCAGAGATTATGGCGACCCTTTTTTTGTATGCTATCCCCATCCACCACGCTTTTATTTTATTCATGGCTTATATGGCTTTTAAAAAATGTCTGACCTTATTATATTGCTTCATTTTTATTGTACCATGTCAAGAAAAAATATAAGGTGGATAATTCGTACGTCATGCCTTACCCCTTTTCATGGGGACGACAGAAAGAAAGACCGAGGATTAGATTTTGTTGAGCGGACATGATTGGTGATCATGTGGACGGGCGACACAATATTTGCGGCCATATTCGATGATCTTATAGGTCGCGCTGAACCAGTCCTTTTGGGGGATGATCTGCATCAGATCCCGCTCTATCTTCTCTGGTGTTTTCTCTTTGGAAAGACCGAGTACGCGTGCCAAGCGTTTCACGTGCGTGTCGACCGCAATCCCTTCGACCACGCCATAAGCGTTCCCTAAAATAACATTCGCTGATTTGCGGCCAACACCGGGGATCGTCACCATCTCAGCCATGGTGCGCGGCAATTCTCCTTTATATTTCTCCTTCACTACCTTCGCGGCCGCTAAGATGTTTTTTGTCTTGTTGCGATAGAACCCGCACTCGCGGATGTCTTTTTCGAATTCGTACTTATTTGCATCAACGTAATCCTTTAATGTACGGTATTTCTCGAAAAGCCGCGCCGTCACCTCATTTACCTTTTTATCGGTGCATTGCGCCGAAAGCTCGACTGCAACCAAAAGTTCCCAATGATTTGAAAAGTTAAGCGCAATATGCGCATCCGGAAAAAGCCTTGCGAGCACGCGTGATATTTTCTGCCACCGTTTTTTGAGCCGCGGGAGATCTTTAGAATCGATCATGTTAAATGAATTATAATTGAATTCAATGGGAAAAACATTGCCAGGTGATTTTTTCGATCGGCCGACACTCTTGGTCGCACGCGAAATGCTCGGAAAATATCTCGTACGAAAATATCGGAGCAAGACGATCTCTCTTATGATCACCGAGGTTGAAGCTTATGACGGCCCGCTTGATCGCGCGTCGCACGCGAGTCATGGCAGAACGCCGCGGACGAAGATCATGTTCGGCCCAGCCGGACGGTTCTATGTCTATTTCACGTATGGCATGCATTGGCTCGTGAACATCGTGACCGGATCGGAAGATTATCCAGCCGCCGTTCTCATCCGCGCCGGAAAATATTATGACACCGAAAAACGAGAATGGATCGCAGTGAACGGCCCGGCGCGCCTGACAAGATTCCTGAAAATAACCGGCGCACAGAACGGAAAGATCGCCGGAAAGAAAACGGGTCTTTGGTTCGAGGACCGCGGTACAAGGATCAACAGGGGAAATATCGCCGCAGATAAACGCGTTGGCATCGACTATGCCGGCCCTGTATGGAAAAATAAACTCTATCGATTTACCTTGACTAC
>CAZWWZ010000070.1:0-4271 GCA_964637795.1 uncultured Candidatus Saccharibacteria bacterium
ACCAAAAAACCGCGCTCACGCGCGGCTCTTTGGTTAAACCCCGTCTGACCTCTGGCCATATATAGTTAAGTCGGTAGGCACATCCGGAGCCCACGGGCTCCGGTATCGAGCACTTCCTTTTTATAATTGTTTGATCCGAGATCATTACGGGATCTGTATTCATTATACCATGTCCCCGTACAACGCAAGACCTTTTAAAGTCGAATGGAATATTTTATAATATAGGCATGTCAGAAAATGGCCGTAAGGCTCTTTTTTATGTATGCTTCTTCCTTTTCCTCATACTTGGGGCCGGCGTCGTCCTCTTTGCACAGGGTTGGCGGATGGACTTCCCGAGCTTCAGCATCAGCAAGGTCGGCGGCATCTATGTACGCTCCTATCCGGAAAACGCACAGATATCATTGAACGGAAAATCCGTCGATAATCAGTCGGGATTCTTAAGCCGCGGTACGCTTATTTCCGATCTGTTCCCAAAAACCTACCGCCTCGTGCTCACGGCACCGGGTTATCTTGATTGGCACGAGAACGTTGCCGTCGCACCCGCCCTCGTAGCCAACCATAAATTCGCCGTTCTGATCCCCACACAGGGAATGAACGCCGCAAGCGGAACGATCTCCGGTTTCAAAGAATCAAGAAATGGACTTGTGCTCGAAACGCTGGATGGAGAAATAACCTACAACGGGAAAGTGCTTGGTTTCGGAAAATTGATCGCTGTATCGCCCGATTTTCAATCTATCATCTTCCAAACCCAGAAAGGGATCTATGAATTCGCCGACGCCTCGGACGGAACCGTGAAAAACATGTCAGGTATCCTCTCGAGGGCAGGATTCGATACTTCCGAGGTCGGATTTTCGCTCGATCCCCTGCCCAACGCCACCGTCATCGCGATAAGCCAAGGAAAGATCGCCTCACTCGACATGACGCGATCCGAAAGCAGCCAGATCGATGCGGCAGCAAGGGGACAATCCATTGCGGCGGTCGCCACCGACTCGCCGGATACGATCGCATTCACCCACTCGGGAAAGGCAACCTCATCGCTGTTCTTTTACGATCTTTCATCCCAAAATATATCATCCACAACAATACCGCTCGGAGGTTCCGCGAAAAAAATGAGCTGGATACGGAATGGACTTCTCGGCATCCTCAACGAGGACGGCTCGCTTTATCTCTATGATACGGGACAGCAAAATCTCCAGAAGATCGCAGACGACGTAAAAGATTTCAGCGCCACCCAGGACGGCATGCGCATCGCGACGATCGAGTCCAATAGCCTCGAAATATTCACTCTCAACGATCCCGAAGGATATTATCGCTTCAATATTCCGAACATAAGCGACGCGCAGAATACCTTCTGGTCCCGGGACAACGATCATCTTTTCATTGTCTATTCCAATCGCGTCGATCTGCTCGATCTCGAAGATGCCAGCCTCGCGAATTTCACGACCGTTTCGCTAGGAACATCGCCGGAATACGACCCTGATGCAAACTCTCTTTTCATCATTGATCCCGCAAACCATCTGCTTCGTTTCGACTTCGCACAATAAAGAACCCATCCCCAAAATGGTCGCGTGGCTCTGATGGCCCGTGCAAACGTCGAACATCGGCGAAAGAATCAGAGATCCAACTCCATTCTCAGTGTTTCTTTCAAGAATTTATCTCCGGGATATTTTATTTTTCCGGACTTATGAAAGCCGCATCTTTCATAAACCCGGATCGCTCTCGTATTGGCCGGCCTCACTTCCAGATAGATATTTTCGATTCCAAGCCTTCGCGCCTTTCCAATAAGAAGCATAATAGATCTTGGTCCATAACCTTTTCCCCAAAACTCCTTCTCTCCTATGACAATTTGCGTCTCATACCAGTTATTCTTACGTTTCACTAAAGATAAATGGCCAATAGTCCTGCCGTCTGCCGTTATCATAAAATGACGGTCTTTATCATTGATGAATATTTCGTGAAAATACTCATCAACTTCCTCATCGGAAATCTTCCGCGATACGCCACTTGTAAGCTTCACTAGTTCTTTATCCCTCCACCATTTCGCAAAAAAATCCTTGTCTCCCGGCCTGATCTTTCTTAAAAAGATTCTTGCCATATTAGATCTTTCCCTTTTTTATCTGTTCCCTGACATTGGCCACGTAGGCATTGAAGAAATACAGGTTATGGAACGTGAGGAGCGCGCCGCCGGTGATCTCCTGGGCACGGATAAGATGCGCGATATAATTCCGGCGATAATTCCGGCAAACCAAGCAGTCGCATTTCGCGTCGATAGGGCCCTTATCGTTCAACAGGTTTGATTTCATGAAATCAACACGCCCTTCGCTCGTGAACGCCACGCCGCGGCGCGCATAATGCGTTGGCACCGTGCAATCGAACGTATCCACGCCCTGCTTCACGATCAGCTCGATATCTTCGATATGACCGATACCCAAAAGATGGCGCGGCTTCTTTTCATCGAGGAGCGGCAACGTCCAGCCAAGCACGTCGCGCGTTCCGGTCTTCGATTCGCCGAGGTCGCCGCCTATGCCGAAACCGTCGAAATCCATCGCATTGATAATGCGCGCGCTGTCCCGACGCAGGTCTTTGAAATGCGATCCCTGCACGATGCCGTAGAGCGCCTGCTTCGATCTCCTTGCCCGTAAACACTCCGCCGCCCAGCGATGCGTCCGCTCGCTCGATGTCACGATGTACGGCCGCGTAGCGCCCGGGGGCGTGCATTCGTCGAACGCGAAAATGATATCGGCGCCGATCTTCTCCTGGATCCCGATCGATTCCTTCGGCCCCAAGAACATCTCCTTTCCCGACAGCGGCGACCTGAAAAAAACGCCGTCATCCGTGATCTTCACGTGATTCGGCTGGGTATTCTTTTCCACCAGCCGTTCGATCTTTCCTGGAAAAGATTTAGCCACCTTCCCGACGCCGAGATCGCGACCGAATCCAAGGCTGAAGACCTGGAAACCGCCCGAATCGGTCATGGTAGGCCGCGGCCAATCCATGAACTTGTTGATGCCGCCGGTTTTTTTCAGAACCTGTTCGCCTGGTGCGATATGGAGATGATAGGTATTCGAAATAAGCAGCTGCGTGTTCGTCCGCATAACCTCATCGCTCCGCAAAGCCTTTATGGTCGCATTCGTCGCAACGCCCACGAATGCCGGGGTCTCAACCTCGCCATGCGGCGTTTTCAAAATGCCGAGACGCGCCTTGCTCTTCTTCGATCTTTTGAGAATGGAAAATTCTATCATGAATAAGATGGATATTCGCCATGGTCCCGGGAGCGGGACCATCCGTGCTTCCAGTTTAGTTTAAAAGCACGGACCCTCGACCAGATCGAGGGCGACAAAATGAAGCTTACCGTAAAAAATAATATTTTTCAAAGAAAAGTGTCTTTTCTTAAAAATTCCAGTATGCTAATGATGAATTATGGCTCAGAATTTTTGGAATAAACTGAAGAGGCCGATCTTCGTAAACGCACCGATGGCAAACGTCACGGACGCGGCGTTCCGGCGCATGTTCGCGAAACACGGGCATCCGGACGTCTTTTGGACGGAGTTTGTCTCCGTGGAAGGGCTTCTCTCGAAAGGCAAGGAACGGATACTCCTCGATCTATGGTACGAAAAAGGCGAGCATCCCATCGTTGCGCAGGTTTTCGGCTCGAAACCGGAGCAGTTCGAAGAAGCGGCGGCGATCATCAAAGAGCTTGGTTTTGACGGCATCGATATCAACATGGGATGCCCCGATCGGGCGGTCGAGAAGCAAGGTGCCGGCGCGGCGCTCATCAAAAATCCCGGACTCGCGAAACAGATCATCCGGGCAACGAAGCGCGGCGCAGGAAGTATGCCGATATCCGTCAAAACGCGCATCGGCTACGCGAAAAACGAGATCAAAAGATGGATACCCGAACTTCTCGATGAAGATCTTGCCGCACTCACCGTGCATCTTCGTACGCGGAACGAAATGTCAGACGTCGACGCGCATTGGGAGCTCGCGCCGGCTATCGTTGCACTGCGAGATGAATATGCGCCACACACGCTCCTGATCGGCAACGGCGATATTGCATCGCTCGATGACGCACGCGCAAAGATCGCCACATCAGGCATGGATGGCGCCATGATCGGCCGCGGCATCTTCGGCGATCCATGGTTCTTTTCCGGAAATACGCCCAGCATCAAGGAAAAGCTCGACGCTATGGCGATTCACGCCAAACTTTTCGAAAAACTCTACCATAGCAACGATCCCGAAAAACGCCTGAAGAATTTCGACGTCATGAAAAA
>CAZWWZ010000071.1:0-4040 GCA_964637795.1 uncultured Candidatus Saccharibacteria bacterium
TAACTTGACCGGTTTTAATATGGTAAAACGTGTCAGAATCCTGTATCTGATGGAAAGAGAGAAGAAAAATAAGCAACATAAACAGGGCAAGGAACGTTTTCCCCCGCCATGTCATTTTGATAGTATCCGGATACGCAATCATGGGAGAATAGACAATTCATACACTGCCCCGCCCATTTGTTTATTATGCCATAAATTAAAAATCAGTTTCACCCTCTGCCCCTCTGGAGCAAAATCAATGATTCTGAAAAAGAAAATGATTTTGAGCGGCGTGCCCCACCAGGATTTGAATCCCCGTCTTCACGGGGACAGGCTCATGGGACCATCTCCTTACCGTAAGGAGCGAGTTGAGAATAAAAATATGATTTCAATAAGTTGTTGGCAGAGTGCCCCCACCAGGATTTGAACCTGGGACCATCTCCTTAAGAGGGAGCTGCTCTACCAACTGAGCTATAGGGGCACTCTGCCAACAACCAACGACAGAATCATATTTTTATTGTCGACGAGCGATCTGACGGATGAAATATGAAATTTTTATTTCATATTTCATAGAGGGAGTTGCTCCTTCTCCGCTAAGGCTTCGAAGGATAAATCTACCAACTGAGCTATAGGGGCAAAACCAACTCATCCATAATAAAATCTTATTTAAGATTTTTCAACCTGTTATTTCTTGTCGTTCCCGTGGCCGCCTGCGCGGGGACAGACTCCAGCGGGAATCCAGAAAAAGACGGCCTAGATCCCCGCCGGAGTTTATCCCAAACCTGTCGAGGGACGAGGACGACATCATTGCATTTGGAAAATGAAAATCTGTTTTGTTTGCTTCTTTTTTGTGCTATACTATGGCCAATCATATGCGGGAAATCTCGCTTGAAACGCCGCTCTATGACATCCTGGGTGCTCGCACTCCCCTTTTGAAGCGATTCGAAAAGATCGGAATAAAAACTGTCCGCGATCTCCTTTGGCATTTTCCCTCGCGCTACGAAGATTTCTCGGAAATCTGCAAGATCGATGATCTTGAACCCGGTGAACTCGCCACGGTTCAGGCCGCCATCGAAGAAGTGACCTCGCGCCGGACGCGGCGCGGACTCACTATCATTGAAGCGATGCTCTCGGACGAATCGGGAACCATCCGTGCCGTCTGGTTCAATCAGCCCTATATCGCAAACACGCTCCACGCGGGCCGCATCGCGAACTTTTCAGGAAAGGTTTCCATCTCGGAAGAGAACGAGCTCTATTTCAATAATCCCACCTACGAAATAATCAGGCAGGATTCCGAAGCCATCCATACCGGACGGCTTGTTCCCGTTTATCCGGAAACCAAGGGACTCACCTCGCGCGGCATCCGGTTCGCGATCCGCATCGCCATGAAACATAATCCGGCGCTCGCGGAGTGGATCCCGCAAGAGATCCTCTCGCGCTACGATCTTCCGGACCTGCAAAAAGCCCTGCAGGATATCCATCTTCCTGCCCGCTTTGAAGACGCTGCGACTGCCCAAAGGAGATTCCGATTCGAAAATCTTTTTCTCCTGCAGCTTTTCAATCTCCAGCAAAAACTGAAGCTGAGCCACGAACAGGCACCGGTAATACCGATCGATGTCGAACGCATCAAACACATTCTCGCAACGCTCCCCTTTTCGCTCACGCAATCGCAAAAGCAATCGCTCTGGGACATCGTGCAGGATCTCGCCAAACCGAAACCGATGAACCGCCTTTTGCAGGGCGATGTCGGCTCCGGCAAGACGATCGTCGCCGCGATCGCGGCGATCACCGCCGCAGAACACGGATTCCAGACCGTTTTCATGGCGCCGACCGAGATCCTTGCCCGCCAGCATTTTGAAACATTCCAAAGATTCCTCAAGCACGTGGCGCAGGAAAATCAACCGACGGTCGGCCTTGCGACGGGAAGCGGTACGATCATGCTCTACGACAACGACCTGACGGCAAAAACGCCGAAAGCGGAGTTCTGGAAAAAATCCGCGGCGGGCGAGATCGCTATCGTGTTCGGCACTCATGCGCTCGTCGAAAAATCCGCCCGCTTCAAAAATCTCGGGCTCGTCGTCATTGACGAACAGCATCGGTTCGGCGTCAATCAGCGGAAAACATTGGCACGCAGCGCGAGCGCGGCCGGCATACCGCATCTTCTCAGTATGTCCGCAACCCCCATCCCGCGCACCTTGATGATGACCGTCTTCGGCGATCTCGACGTTTCGCTCATCACGGAACTTCCCGCCGGCCGGAAACCGATCTTGACCAAGATCGTATCGCCGATCGAACGGCAGACGACCTATGAATTCATACGCGGCGAAGTCAAAAAAGGACGGCAGGCGTTCGTCATCTGCCCGCTCATCACGCCGGATACCGATGTCGTCCTGCGTGAAGACGCAGGGTCCGTACTTCCTAAGAAAAAAAGTACGGATCGTCCCGTCGGAATTTATCCTCGACCCGATCGAGGACGGACGACGACAACATTGGACCTAAGATCCGTGGAAGAGGAATATGAAAAATTATCAACGAAAATATTCCCCGAGTTCAAGATCGCCATGCTCCACGGAAAAATGAAACCGAAAGAGAAAGAAACTGTCATGCGCGACTTTAAAGAAGGAAAGATCGACATGCTGGTCGCGACATCCGTCATCGAGGTCGGCGTTGATGTGCCGAACGCGGCAATCATGATCATCGAAGGCGCCGACCGATTCGGTCTCGCCCAGCTCTATCAATTCCGCGGCCGCATCGGGCGCGGCGAATATCAATCCTACTGTTTTCTCATGACCGAGATGAAGGGCGAAAAAGCGAAAGCCCGCTTGCGGGCGATCCTTAAGGCGAAAAATGGTTTCGAGCTCGCCGAAGAAGACCTCAAGCTCCGCGGTCCCGGCGAATTCTTCGGCGAGGTGCAAAGCGGTTTCTCCGATGCGACGCTCGAAGCCCTCCGCGATCCGGCGCTCGTGAAAACCAGCCGCGAAGCGGCAGCGGAAACCGTCCGAACCGATCCAACATTCAAAAACCATCTCCAGCTCAAAATACGGCTTGCCGCATTCACGAAAAATCTCCACCGTGAATAACTCAATTTGTCGAGACTCTGTCTCGATAAATTGAGAGTTTTGGGGTGATTGACAAATAGTACGGAACGTGGCATGTTGTATCCAGAGTTCCTTACCAACAGAACAACGAAGGATAGGTGCTCAAATCCAAATCAGGGAGGGCTTTATGAAGCTCAATCGTATTTCTCTCGTAGTTATCGCTGTCGTTGCCCTCGCCCTCAGCCTGTCCACAACGGGCTGCGGCGGCGGAAACAATGGCGGCGGCGGATGCGGAAGTTCCTGTGGCGTCACAACGCCGACCGGAACCTTCTCTGCAAGTCCAACCAGCATCGCCGACGGATCGTCCACGACCTTGTCATGGACGTCCGCAAATGCCACTTCGGCGAGCATCGACAATGGCGTTGGTTCCGTAACTCCGGTCTCGGGCGGAAGCGTTAAGGTCAGTCCGACAACGACAACGACCTACACGCTCACCCTTACCGGCAGCGGCGGATCCGTGACTTACCAGGCGGCCGTCACCGTGACATCCACGGGCGACGCGCTCATCCCTACTACAGCGGGTCCGCTGCCGTGTCCGTCGTGGAAAGCAATGGAACGAATCCTACACAGATCGCTTCCAACCTGCTCGATCCCGCATGGTTCGCAGGCCATCAGTCGTTCATCGCCGTGAAGAACAGTACGGCAAATGAGTTCGACATATTCACGACTGACGGCACGGTATCCGGAACCAAGCTGCAGAGCACGATCTCTCTGGCATCGATCACGAACCCCGGACTCCCGACGCCGTCACCTGACGGCAAAACCATCGCTTTCGTCGGATTCTCTTCCGCGACAAACGGTCATCAGGGCATCTATACGGTCAAAGCGGACGGCACCGGCCTTACCACTACACCTCTGTATCAGAATCCAAACAGTGGAGGTGTGGCCCTGGGACAGCCGCGCTGGTCGCACGACGGCAAGTATATCGTCCACAACCGCGTTGATGCTTCCGGTCATTCGGAA
>CAZWWZ010000072.1:0-4003 GCA_964637795.1 uncultured Candidatus Saccharibacteria bacterium
ACCGAACAATCGATAATAGAACAGCATGAACAGAATGATAAGGATCGTACCGATGATCGCCGCAAAGATGACTTTCTTCAAGGAATCATTGCCGAGTGACGCGGAAACCGTCTGCTGGTTCACCAATTTGATCGGTGCAGGAAGCGCGCCAGCATTGAACCGTTCCACGAGGGTCTTCGCCGAATCAACCGTGAAATTACCCGTAATGAGCGCGGTACCGCCCGTGATCGCCTGGTCGACCGTCGGGGCTTCGATCAAATTGCCGTCGAGGAATATCGCCAGCGGCTTGCCGACGTTCGCCGCGGTCATCTTCCCGAAAATATCGGCACCATCGCTGTTGAACGTGATCTGCACCTGCGGCTTGCCGGTCGTCTGATCGAACGTGAGCTGGGCACCCGTGATGTACTGTCCCGTAAGATTGGTCGGTACATATTGCGTGGACGAGCCGCTCGTATCAACCTCCGCAAAATCCAAAATAGGCGTTTCGCCGATCTGATTGATGGCATCGGTCACGTTCTTGATGCCGGCAAGATCAACATCGAGCTGGGCGTTATTTCCCGTCTGTGCGATGTAAACCTGCGGATCGCTGACACCGAAAAGATTGACGCGCTTTTCAATGACGTCGCGGAGACCGGCGATCACCGATGATTGATCCGCCGCGGAAACCTGCGAAAGATCGATCTGATAGACCAGATGCGTACCGCCGACCAGATCAAGCCCCAATTTCCACGGCATTTCTTTCGCACCCCAATTTTTCGGATAGACAAAAAGAGCCGCCACAATGGCGATGAGAATGACAATCGTGAGATATAGGCCCGGATGACGCCTCATAGGAATCCATTATAAGTAAACGAAAAAAAATCGCAAGTGCTCCGGTTTTCCCGTTTTCCAAAAGATACCGTGAACGGAATAATATCCCGAAGGGTACGCGAAGACAAACCCCTCCGGGACATTATTCCGTTCCGCAAAAATTAATCTTTCAGAAAAGAAATCCTCCGCTTATATATCAGAGGACTTTCGTTCCCGCGCGAGAACGAAAGATAAATCCTGAATTTCATGTCTTCTTTTAGATAAACTTTCGCCCATACGGTAAATTTGTTATAATTTTTTCATGAACGAACATTCAAAAAAACAGACAGACCACAAGAAAAGCATTAAAAAATTGAGGATCGCGACCTGGATACTGATCGCGGTCGCCGTCGTGCTCGGCGGATATCTCTATATAAAAACCATTCCGCCGCCGAACGGAAAATATGATTCTTTCGCGAAATGCATCGCGAATACCAGTACGACATTCTTTGGCGCGTTCTGGTGTCCGCACTGCCATGATCAGAAGACCGAATTCGGAGATTCCGCTCAATATCTCCCTTATGTGGAATGCTCTCTGCCGGATGCATCAGGACAAACGCAGGTCTGCATCGATAATAAAATACAGGAATATCCAACCTGGCGATTTCCGGACGGCTCCGTGACAAGCGGGATCCAAACCCTCCAAACGCTCTCGGAAAAAACCGGCTGCGCCCTGCCGACCGGTACAAACTAAAAATAATATACATGACCCCTATCGTCCAAAACGTCACTGATCTTCTTGCTTTCTTTACGGTGCTCGCCGATATCCTCGGGATATGTCTCTTGATACTCGTCGCAACACCACTTTATGATCGCGGCATCGGAAAGCGTATCGGTGCGTTCTTCGGAAAATACGCTGTTCTTTTTTCGTTCCTGATCGCCATCGGTGGTGTTGTCGGAAGCCTGTTCTATTCCGAATTCGCACACTTCCGGCCCTGCATACTCTGCTGGATCGAACGCGGATTCCTTTATACCGATGCTGTCATATTTATCGTCGCCATTATGGCAAGGAAAGAAGAATATGTCCGGAAATACGGGAATTTCATAAGGAATTGCACCCTCACTCTTTCGAGCCTTGGCCTCATCGTAAGTATCTACCATTCCTATCTCCAGCTTGGCGGCAATTCGCTTTTCCCCTGTTCCGCAACGGGCACAAGCTGCGAATTCGTCTATTTCATGGAATACGGCTACGTGACGATCCCCATGATGGCGCTCACCGCTTTTGCACTCATTATTCTCTTTATGGTTCTCCATAAAAAGAATTCAGGGATCTAAAATTTCAAGTCTTATGCCCTGAGTTTTTATTCGAAACAAATCGAAGTTTCGCTCAATTTTTGATACGAAATTATTATCCGATCTTCTTTTCGATGGCGTCAACTCGAACTTCAAGCGCGGCAATTTTTTCTCGCGTATCAACTTTTTTGATCAGTTGCCGAATTTGCTGAAGTTCCTGCGTGACATTATAAAATCCATTCTCCGTAAGTTCTTCCAGTGCATCAATACGAAGAGTGAGCATTTGCATACGCTCCTTCAAGCTGCTTATTTGTCTTGCCAGATCTAAAAATCCTTTCTGTATCATAACTGCCAGAACATCCAAAGTAATTTTTTTGTTCATCACCGAAATCATAGGGAGTATGAAAAAGAACGCAAGATTTATTTAATAAAGATTTAATGATCTATTTTGATCTATCTCAATGTCACAAACATCCCGATTGCTGCTGCAAGCATAAGAACAAACGTCGCCCAGAGAAAGGTTTTCGAAAGCCAACCGCTCCGATGTTCGCCCATGATCTTTTTATTTGAAGAGATCATCGTGATAAGCGCGATAAGCGGCACGGCGACAACGCCATTCAAAACCGCGGTTACGATGAGCGCTTTGATGGGATCAACACCGACAAAGTTGATGGCCAAGCCGATAAGCGTCGCAACCGTGATCACGCCATAAAAACCGTGCGCTTCACGGAACTTGCGATACAATCCTTCGTGCCAGCTGAAAGCTTCCGAAAGCGCATACGCAGCAGAACCGGCAAGGACCGGGACCGCAAGAAGCCCCAAACCGACGATACCAATCGCAAAGATCAGTTCTGCCAAAAATCCCGAATGTGGAAACGTATGCACCAATGGCGCGAGCGCTTTGGCGGCATCGGATGCCGTTGCAATGTTCGTCACGCCGCTCGCATGAAGCACGGTTGCGGTCGCGAGAATGATGCACCATGTGATGAAATCGGAAATGAACATACCAAGGGCATTATCAAGCCGCATGTTCTTGATGAATTTTTTCGAAACGCCCGATCTTTTTTCAATACCATCGGTAATTTCCTCTTCCACTTCTTCCGATGCCTGCCAAAAGAACATATAAGGAGAGATCGTAGTGCCCGCAACGCCGACCAGTATGAAAAGGAATGCGAAACTGAAATTCATATGCGGCAAGAAAGTTGCAAGCAGAATTTCGTGCCACGGTTCATGGACCATGAAAACGACGATCGGATAGACAAGCAAACTTGCCGCCAGCCACTTCAGGATATGCGCGTAGGTTTTGTAGGGTATCCAGATCTCCAGCAAAAGCATCAATGCCGTGAAAAATAGCGTGATAATGACAAATGGAACAGGAATGATAAGCCGTACCGCCGACGCCATCGCACCGATATCGGCGCCGATATTCACCGTATTCGCGATCAAAATAAGCGTAACTGCGACAAACAATATCTTCTTGCTGTAGTTCTCGCGGATCACCTGCGCGATCCCCTTTTTCGTCACGGCGCCAATCCGGGCGCAAGCCTCCTGAACCGCCGTCATGAACGGATAAAGGAAAAGCGCCGTCCAGAGCTGGCCATATCCGAACTGCGCGCCCGTTTGCGAATAGGTTGCGATGCCTGACGGATCATCATCGGCAGCTCCCGTAATGAGGCCGGGGCCTAGGACGCGGAAGATTCTCGAAAATCCGTGTTTTGATTTCTTTTTTTGTCCGTTCCGTTCTTCGGTCATGAGTTATGTGCTAAAATAGATTTGCTCCTAAAAAATAATACCATGAAAAAATTAAAAATCACCATCGGTGTTGTGTTGGGTATTGTCCTGCTTGGGCTCGCAATGATTTATTGGACAACACCAGCGGGCTCATTACCGACATGGCTTCCCGGCTTCGCCGCCGGCGACG
>CAZWWZ010000073.1:0-3933 GCA_964637795.1 uncultured Candidatus Saccharibacteria bacterium
GCCACACAATCGACTGGCGCTGGATCAAGGGCCACGCCGGCCACGCAATGAACGAGCGCGCCGACGAACTCGCCCGCCAAGGCATGGCGCCGTTCCTGCCGGCGAAGCGGAAGGCGGAGGGGTAGGGGGGAGGGGGGTCGAGTTTGCCCGAAATGTGGGGTCATAGGCCGCTCCAACCCGCTGACGGGCAAGGACGATCGGATTAGCCTTTATGATTTCTACGCCTGCCGCGCCGAGGGAAGTGCCGAATTATTTCGCCGCGCGACTAGATCTTTTCGGTGCATTAGATTAGGGTTCGATCCGTCACGCGGGTCGGGCAAATGGTCGATATCCTTCACATGGACGCGGCGTGCTTCCTTAGAGATTTGGGGGAGGACGCCGCTGATCTCGTGATCTCGTCGCCACCCTATTTCATGGGAAAGGAATACGACTCTTCGGTTTGTGTCGCCGACTTCTTAGCCGCTCACAAGCAACTTCTGCCCAGCCTGGTTCGCACGGTGAAGCCGGGGGGCAGTATCTGCTGGCAGGTTGGGAGCCATGTCAAAAATAACGTGGTCGTACCACTAGACGCGCTAGTCTACAGCGTCTTTTCAGAGTGCGAAGACCTCAAATTGCGAAATCGAATTGTATGGACCTATCAGCACGGGGCGCATTGCCGACAACGCTTTAGTGGGCGCCACGAGACGGTTCTCTGGTTTACCAAGGGCGATCACTACAACTTCAATCTTGACGCCGTTCGAGTCCCACAAAAATACCCGGGAAAACGTCACTACAAGGGAATGAAAAGGGGCCAGCCATCGGGTAATCCACTGGGAAAAAATCCTGGAGACGTCTGGGATATTCCCAATGTGAAGGCGGGTCACGTCGAGAAGACCGAACATCCTTGTCAGTTTCCCGTTGCTTTAGCACAACGCTTTGTGCGGGCTCTCTGCCCCCCCGGCGGATTGGTCGTCGACCCCTACCTCGGTTCGGGGTCCACAGGGGTCGCTGCCGTGCTTGAAGGATGCGGCTTCTCTGGGTGCGACCTTGAAGAGCGCTACGTCGCCATAGCTCGGAAACGGATTGAGAACCTCCGGCTCGGCCTCTTGAAAACTCGTCCGTTGGATCGGCCAATCCACGTCCCCAGCATCAATGATTCCGTCGCACGCGTTCCGTCTGAATGGATATCATCATTACCTAAATGATACTCTCGTAGTATCGAGGCAAAAATCGGATTAGTTCTCTATAGAATTCGAAGTCTTTATCTTTGAATCCCAACTCTCTCAGTTGATTAGACTGTTTCGATGACGAAAGGGCCCTTGTAACCGCAATATCAAAAAGCGCTCGCTCTTTCTCAGTTAGATTCAAATGCTTAATTTTATACGGAAGCGTCTTTGACATAAGAAACGGCAAATCTTTCTTAATTCGCCTTTCCACCTTACTTCCTGGTTTTTGACCGCAGAAGCAACCTCCAACTGTAATCATTGTTGTGCTATCTTTATACTGAACCTGAAACAAAGGGCGGAACCTACCGTCTCTGCGGGCAGAAAAGGCGCTACTAAACGCAGACATCAAGATCCCATGAATTGTAGTTGAGAATTCAGAGTTTTCCATATTGTCTTTTGTTAGGCCGGCCGAAAATTCTCCCAAATTATTCACGAAATAATCTAGCCGTCCCTCTGGCGTCTCTTTCTCGAGGAAACCAGGCGGCTCAGCATAGACCGTAACAAAAGCAAACCCTCCAGGACGGAGTCGAGTGCCTAAAGAAATGATGTCCGCCGTAATATCTGGGCCGATCCCGTCATCGTAATCAAGCCAGTAGATGGTCCTGGTTTTGTCTAGGTCGGCCGCTATAAACTCTGCAACTGTCGTGTTTTTTACTTTGATAAAATCGTATGGGCAGTTGAAGACAGATCTCCTATACATTTCAGGGCTACGCTCGAGACTCACCATCTTCTTTACACCAAGAAAACGATGGATCAGGTGAAAGTCGTAGAACAGCGACCCGCCCATCCCCACATATCGGCAGTCGGAGATTGTAACACCTGCCTCGTTGGCGCATTTCAGTAGATCGACCAGAATGCGACGCTCAGCCTGCTTTGACGGGCGCAAATTGTAGGCAATATGCTTCGCAGTAGATGCTTTCATTCGTCACTACCCACTTCATTCTTGAGGTAATGCTGGAAGGTAAATCGTCCCACATCGGAGCCGCTCATGCTCGGGCGCCTAAGGTGATTTGCGATACGCTTTATGTCCGCCATTTGGGCCGAGTAACTTATCGTCTTCGTTTTTGAACTGATCGCCGCGGGCGGTCTGAACGCGCGCTGCACCGCGATGGCGGCGGTAAGCATTCTTACCGGCGTCCCAGCTACGGATTGAAGTTCGCGCGGCGCTATTTCCGTTCCATCCTCGGAATACCGCCTGTCCAAAAATGCTGTGATGACGCGTCCTACGGTCGTCATATGGCGACTTGCCTCCTGCCAAACGGCGCTCTCCTCGTTGATGGAAGATTTCGTGGTGGTCCAAGGAAGCGCCTCCGGATCAGTCGAGACAAAGAAGACGGTTCCAAAGAAAGGGCGATGCTTAGGCTGATAGATAGGCAGCCCGGCTCCCCATCCAGTAAGGGAGGTCTTGTCCGCAAAGAGGACGGTCCTCCCGTTACAGAAGATGTACCAGCCAGCATTCTTATCGCGAAATGTATCACCCTTTACGACAGCGATTCCAGCCGTTATATTGCAGGATACACCGTCATACGCGAATTTATGGCTTGCGTAATTGTCGCCGATCTCAAACAATTCACTGTTTATGACTACATCATTGACCTTAATAATGACAATTCTGTCTATAAAGAATGAATACGTCCTGGTTATCAGATCTCTAAGGTGATTTATAAAGAGCCCGTCGGAAATTCGGGCTACTACATCGTCATAAAGTTCTGTTATAACAATTTGAGTGCCAGTACCGGTTTTTACTGGTGGCCGCGTAGTTATATCAAAAGTCCACGGATCAACTCTTATATCTTGCCATCTCTTTACGTCGAGAGATAAATCAAATCCCCCTTCCGCGTGATCAGACTTGATTGTAATTCTATTGCCACACTTGAACATCGCCCGTTTTAAGCCAATGCCATACACGCTCAGACGGTCATTTTTGTTCTCACCAGAGTCCTCGCGTCCAAACTTAAATACATGCTTGGCCGCGACGTCGGCGGAAATGCCAGGAGCGGTATCCCGTACCACTATTCTCGCCGAGCCAATAGTAACGTCGATTGTGACCTTAGCCTTCAGCTTTGGGTCAGCAAGCACGTTCTGGTAATCATCAGCCGTTTTCAGTCTGGACGCGATAGGCTCCAGCGCGGCATTTATTGAATTATCTATGATATCCAAGATCGCGTCAGAGAGCGAGATGTCTCGGGTGATCAGAGAGATGAACAGCCGCTTCTCTGGGCTTGCCGCAGCAGAAATGGTCTGAGCCATTGTCAAGGTCCCCATTCACATCATGCGCGAGTTTTGATATTTTGCAACGGGCGTCGCGTCATTGCGACCGCCGAATCAAGTCCTGGGGAGACAATCCAGACTTTGGGATTGCGGCCGAGGCTTCGTCTGGGTCGCTTCCCCCCGGTCTTGTTCCGGGGGTCGCGATGACGGTAATGTTTGCGTCAATCTGGAAGCATCTTCCTCCGACGGGCGGGCCGCCGCGAGAGCAACGCCGACCCGTTTGACGATGCTGTGCTCGACTAACTCTTATTTACACTATGGCATAGTATAATATTTGCTTCTCGCGCGCGAAATGGCGCCTAGCCCGTTGAAAAGACGCGCTCGCTCAACGGACTTGTCGCCTCGCCAAGAGCAGCGCAGCGGCTCGCTAAATCTGCGCCAGAATATGCGCCGCCCCCGACAACTCGGCCTTGCCGGTCGTTTCCTCGATGTTGAGCTGCTTGACGATTCCGTCTTC
>CAZWWZ010000074.1:0-3851 GCA_964637795.1 uncultured Candidatus Saccharibacteria bacterium
GAAGCTTTATTGGTAAAAGTGATGGCACAGATTCTTCGAGGAGCGATCCCCTTCTCTATTAAGTAAAGTATCCGGCTGGTAAGCGTGCTCGTTTTTCCCGTACCGGCTCCAGCAACAATTAAAAGAGGGCCCGCCGGTGCGTGCGCGGCACGTTCCTGGGCTTCATTAAGACGAACGATTTTATTTCTTGCCATTTGTGTATTCCCTTAGGTTTTGGTATTATACACGTATTGGTATTTTTTTAAAAAAATGAAAAAAGACAACGTGCCATTAATCGTGGCTATTTTTTTGGTTATGGGAGGATTGCTTTCCGGTGCTTTTGTTTTCGGAAACAATGCAGGGGAGACGCAAGTTACCCCGAGTCGAGGAAGCGGTTTTTTTATCTCGGCCGCCAGGGGCGCTGAGGGGGCGACGATGTTTTTAGGGATACAAGTCCCCTCTCCTATTACGGCAGTTTCCAATAACAGTGAATTGAATACAAAATCGGTTTTTTCCAATACGCTCGGTGCAGTGAAAGATATTGGGACGCTCGGGTTGGTTCAGAGTTCTTCTCTTAGCCGGTAGCTGAATGCTTCGGCAAGGTGTTCTGCTCCGACTTTTTCCTTAGCCTCGATGTCGGCGATGGTGCGAGAGACTTTCAACATTCGATAATAACCGCGGGGAGACAGATGCGATTGACCGATCGTTTCTAAAAATTTTTCAGCCGACGCATCAAGATTTACGATACCTTCAATTTGTCGCGCACTCAAATCTGCGTTGGTAGTCAGTTTTTCTCCGCCCGGCATTTTACTGAAACGTTCCATCTGAATGCGCCGCGCCGCGCGAACCTTCGCCTTGATCATCGTGCTCAGTTGGGTGTTGGCGCCGCGATTTCGTAACTCGCAAAGCTCTATCTTCTTCATTTTTATCTGCAGATCAATCCGGTCGAGAAAAGGCCCGGAAATTTTTTTTTGATATGCGATGACCTCGCGAGCAGTGCATCGGCATTCATGATCGGGATCGCCGTAATAACCGCACGGGCAAGGATTCATTGCTGCGATGAGCATGAATTTTGCGGGAAGAATCAAACTTTGTTTTGCGCGGGCAATGTGGATCATCCCCGACTCCATGGGCTGACGAAGTGCTTCGATCGTAACTTTTTGAAACTCAGGTATTTCATCAAGGAAAAGGACGCCGCGATGCGCGAGGCTTATCTCGCCGGGCTTCGGGTCTGATCCTCCGCCGATAAGAGCGATCTGCGATGAGGTTTGATGAGGTGATCGAAACGGCCGATTTGTCATGAGGCCGGCTGGACCAAGCCCGGCCGCGCTCCAGATTTTTGTCACCTCAATCGCTTCGTTCCGTTCAAGATCGGGAAGGAGGCCCCCTATAGTTTGTGCAATCAAGCTTTTTCCAACACCCGGTGATCCCACCATTAGAATATTGTGCGCGCCAGCCGCGGCGATCGTAAGTGCACGCTTGGCATTTTCCTGACCTTTTATTTCAGAAAAATCCGGAAAGGAAAATGTGATATTTTTAAGCGGTCGGAATATAAATTGAGGGATTGTTTTTTTCTTTTCAAGAACATCAATGGCTTCCTGAAGGCAATTGATCGGAATAATATTTATTCCTTCTATCGCCGCCGCTTCATTTGCATTTTGCGTCGGGAGAAAAAGATATCGAAATCCCAAGTCGACTGCGACTTGTGCGATGTTCAATGCGCCGTTGATCGGACGAAGTCTTCCGTCGAGCGCGAGCTCCCCTAGAAAAATTTTCTTCTGTGCATCGAACTCGATGATTTGTTTTGTGGCGAGAAGATAACCAAGCGCAATAGCAAGGTCATAATGGGAGCCGTTCTTTTTTAAATCTGCGGGTGCGAGATTGACGGTTATTTTTCGATTCTCTCGATTCGGTGGTTTTATGCCGGAATTTTTTAATGCAGAATTAACCCGCTCCTTTGCTTCGTTGAGCGCTTTATCGGGGAGTCCGACAATATTAAAAGAATGGAGGCCAACATTGATATCGACCTCCACTTCGATGAGATTCGCATTGATACCTTCAAGTGCGGCTGAATATATTTTTGCGAGATTTCTTACTGACATGTTCCATTTTTAGCACATGGAACATTAAAACTTTCTTAAAGAATATTTGCCAACTGATTCTTTGTTTTACATTCTTTACAGAGACGTGATTCAAAATCAACGTCAAGAACCTCATCTTCTATTTCTTTACCGCAGGATTCACAAATACCGTAATCCCCTTTTTCTATCTTTTCGAGCGCGGAATCAATGTCGTCGAGGCGTGCTTTAAGATCATTATCTTCTCCTGCCTGATCGCTTAACTCCGTCGCCTCATCAGTTTTCCCTTCCCCATGATCAACATCAGTATTAAGATCGATTGGTTTTTCGAGATCTGCAATATCTCGAGTAATGGCCGCCCGTTCTTTTTGGAGTTTATTTTTATATTTTTCTATTTTTTCTTTTGTCATGATGATAAGTATCCCGGATTTCTTATATCAAGTCAAACAAACATTTAATCATTTTAATCCGGCAATAATCCGGCAAAACTATAATTGTAATTTTGCCGGATTATTGATGTTTATCACGATAAACATTTTATTGATTAAATCAATAATTCATATTTTATCGCATTTTTTTGCTTGATAAACAAAAATGTTTATCAAAATGTTTATCGCTAAACACATTAAAATAATTTAAATTAATACAAAAATTAAGGTAGAGCATATTTATTGAATTATTTGCATTTTTTATTAAAAAATTATTAATTTTTGAATTAAATGTGTTTAGCGACAAACATTATTAAATGAATTAAATATGTTTATCGCTAAACATTATTAATTAATCGAGCAAAGAACGGATTATATTTCTATTTATTATTAATCTAATGGCACGTCAGCAAATTAATTAAATTTACAACATAGAATTTATAAAATAATTAAAATCAATTTAGCTATGTTTATCGCTAAACACTATAAAATGAAAAGTTTTAATAATAATGAAATTGGGCGAATAGGGGAAAGTGTTGCATGCGAATTCCTCATTAAAAAAAGATACAAAATTTTATTTAGGAATTATCGAGAAAAATTTGACGAAATAGATATTATAGCCAAATCATTTGAGGGAATTTTGGTTTTTGCTGAGGTAAAAACATTAAAAATAGGGAGCATAGCAGGTTTAATGCCCGAAGATAATTTAACAAGAGAAAAATTTAGAAAAATAAGTCGAGCCTGCTGTTTATTCGCGGGATCTCATGAAAAGCTTTTTGACGTTCATAAGGGGTGGAGAATGGATCTCATAGCCGTGACGCTCAACGGGGAAGACGCGATCTCAATAGACCATTATAAAAATATAACCATGGAATAATAATCTAAAATATTCCACAAAGAAGTTTTGCGGCAATGCTGGTTAAAATTTATTGATATATTTTGAGCAATATTCAAGATTTAATTTTTTAAATATCTCTCATCATCTTTTTAAAAATCCTTTTGTTTTTTCAAAAAAATGAATTAATGTTTTATAAGTTTTATGTGCTGTTATAGAAGATGATAAAATAGCCGGTTTTTTACGAAAAAAATTTTTGAGTTTATTCTGCTAAGTTATAGTGACCTAAAAATTCATTATCACTTGCATATTGCTCACTAATTTTCTGCTGAAAAATTCAGCTCCGGCGTTCGATCCCCTTAAAGAGATAAAATATATCAAAACATCAAAACGAGTCCGGCGTTTTGATATACGTTGTGTCTTAGCACGAGTGAGCCAATTCTCATTGGCGAATCGAGTGCCCCCGGAGGGAATCGAACCCCCATCAAGACCTTAGAAGAGTCCTGCTTTATCCATTAAGCTACGGGGACG
>CAZWWZ010000075.1:0-3788 GCA_964637795.1 uncultured Candidatus Saccharibacteria bacterium
GCAGAACTTGCACAAGAAAAGAAGATAGAGGGGATAAGGGATCTTCGCGATGAATCGGATCGTGAAGGGATGCGTATCGTGATCGAGCTTAAAAATGACATTCCGCCACAGAAGGTTTTAAACTGGCTTTACAAACATACCGACCTCCAGCGAAATTTCAATATGAATATGATGGCACTTGTTGGCGGCGTGCCACGCCTCCTGTCGCTTCGTGACGTGCTCATTGAATATATTGCACATCGGAAAGAAGTGATCCGGCGGCGAACGCAATTTGATTTGAAAAAAGCACAGGAACGCGAGCATATTTTAGAGGGTCTTGCGATAGCGCTCGATGCCATTGATCGCGTGATTGCGACCATCCGCAAATCGAAAGATAAAGACGAAGCGCGCGTGAATCTGGTAAAACTTTTTAAATTGACCGAAATTCAGGCGACGGCGATCCTTGAAATGCGCCTGCAAACGCTTGCGGCGCTTGAGCGAAAAAAGATCGAGGATGAGCTAAAAGAAAAGAGAGATATCATCAAAGAGCTGATGCTTATTCTTAAGAGTCCGGCAAGGATAATCAGCATTATAGAGAAGGAGGTTGCTGAGCTGAAGGAAAAATATGGCGATGCGCGCAGAACGCAGGTTGTGGCGCGTGCACTCGAATCTGTGAGCGATGAAGATTTGATCCCTGAAGAAGATGCGATTGTGACCGTCTCGGCAGGAGGCTATATTAAGCGTCTTCCGCCGGATACCTTTAAGGTCCAGCATCGCGGAGGAAAAGGGCTGATCGGGTCGGAGGTCGCCGACGAGGATTTTCTACTGCATTTTTTCAGCGCCGCAACTCATGATAATGTGCTTTTCTTTACGAATCACGGTCGCGTCTTTCAGACAAAGGTTTATGAGATCCCTCCGGCGACGCGCACGTCAAAGGGGAGAGCGATCCAAAATTTCCTTGAGCTGCCTTCCGACGAGAATGTAACCGCCGTTGTGAACTATTCAGATAAGAACGAGCGTAATAAATACTTGATGTTGGTTACGAAGAATGGCGTCATCAAAAAAACGCCGCTGAAGGATTTTGAAAATATCCGCCGTAACGGCATTATCGCAATTTCGTTGAAAAAAGGAGATCAACTCAAGTGGGCTCGGCTTACCGGTGGTGCTGATGAGGTTGTTCTTGCGACGCGGCAGGGACAATCGGTCAGATTCGATGAAAAACAGATCCGTCCGATGGGCCGCACCGCCGCGGGCGTTCGCGCGATCAAACTTAAAAAACAGAACGATGAGGTCGCGGGTTTCGCCGTCGTTTCAGAAGTGGCAGATGCAAGACTTTTGGCTGTCATGGAAAATGGGTTTGCAAAACAGACGAAACTTTCGGAATTCAAGAAACAGAATCGCGGAGGGTCAGGTATCAAGATTGCCCAGATAACCCCAAAGACAGGGCCGCTCATTTCAGCTCATGTTGTAACGGATGAGAAGGAAATATTTGCACTGTCCGCTAAGGGCCAAATGATCCGCATGGAAATCGCCACGATCCGCGAGACGGGTCGTGCGGCTCAGGGAGTCCATATCATGGACTTGAAGTCAGGTGATCGTCTTGCCGGAACGCTGGTAATATAAAAATGGAAGATAAGCGTCATGATTCGACATGTTCGACATGGCCGGATCATCCGTGCTTTGGAGGGGATTGGGAGGATGAGGGCTCCGGCTTCGCGGAGGATGACTAAAATGGTATTATATTTTTAATGCCGAAGATAAAGTTCACTCAGCAACAGATCATTATCGTAGCGATTGCCGCCGTTGTTGTTTTTAGCCTTGTTCTTCTTTTTGCCTTTAACGGACAGAAAAAAGCCGCCTCGACCGCTCAGGCGGTGAACTTGAGCATATGGGGGACTGACGATGAAAAAGTTTTCGACAGTTTAATCACCTATTATACACAGTACAATCCTACGGCAAAGATCACCTATACCCAGGTCGACCCTGCGGATTATGAAAACGATCTTCTTCGTGCTTTTGCCGAAGGCAAGGGCCCGGATGTTTTTGAAATAGGAAATCGATCCCTGCCAAAATGGCAGTCGGTGCTCGCCGATCTCCCTGTGGCATATTCTTCGCAGTTCGGCGCGCTGCAAATGCAGGACGACTTCCCGTCGGTCGTGCAGAGCGATTTTGTAACAAGCTCGACCGCTACGTCGAGCGGTATCTATGCGCTCCCATTGTCCATCGACACGCTTGCCATGTTTTATAATAAAGATCTTTTTGATTCTGCGGGTATTGCGAATCCTCCTGCAACATGGGATGACTTTGAGGCTGACGTCCAGAAATTGCGGATATTGGATCCAGGAGGACAGATCACGCAGGCCGGTGCGGCCTTAGGCGGTTCCGAGACGAGCATTCCCGAAGCCCCGGACATTTTATCGCTCCTCATGCTTCAGAATGGAACGCAGATGGTGAGCGACGATCTATCGGCGGCGAAATTTGCAGATAATTCAACCAGTGCGGGGGTATCGGCATTTAATTTTTATCTTCAATTTGCAAATCCGGCATCGCCTTATTATACCTGGAGCGACACCATGGGAAATGACGTCCAGAGCTTCGTGAATAAGCAGGTCGCGATTATTTTTGGCTATCATGATACCTTGAGCACCATACAGGCCAAGGCTCCTTTTATGAATATCGGCATTGCTGCTGTGCCTCAGGCGAAAGGTGCGACGGTTGCCGTTTCTTATCCAAAATATAACGGACTTGCTGTTTATAAAGGTAGCTCGTCGGTCATTAATGCATGGCAATTCATCCTTACTTTGACGGCATATGCGAATGGTGAGAAAATATATACAGACGCCACGGGCAATCCGCCAGCCCTCCGTTCAGTGATAGCGACGGACGAGAACGATCCGAATCTTTCCGTTTTTGCAGATCAGGCGCTTACGGCGCGGTCGTGGTATGAGATAGACGATTCGGCAATCGATGGTATTTTCAATACCGCGATCCAGAGCGCACTGAACGGTTCGGCAAGTGCCGCGCAGGCGCTCGAACAGGCGGAATCTTCAATAAGCGATATTATGTTTAAGGCGCAACATTCATAATATTTCTGTTGTTCCCGTGCGGGCGGGGATCCAGGATTAAAATTTAAAGCGGATTTCTCTTAAAACTCGGAATGACAAGAAAAATTTCAATGAAAAAAACCTTATTAGTAACTGCGGTTCTTGCGTTTTCTTTTTTACCCCTTTTAGCATCTGCGGCTTCTTTGCCGAATGTATTGAGCCCAACCTCTATCAAGGGGCCATTAGTAACCTGCACGGGAAGTTTTTTTGCGTCAACTAATGATAATACGAACCTCGGAACCTGCCAGGATCTTTGCGATCTTGTCCTTACGATTGTAACGGATATCTACGTCGGTATCGCATTTGTCATTTGGATTATTCTGCCAATCTCATTCGTTGCGGGCGGAATTATGTATATGCTCGGAGGTGCGAATCCAAGTCTTCTCACCACGGCAAAATCAACTCTCAAAGGAGCGGTAATCGGAGCCATTATCGTATTGTGTGCCTATCTTCTTGTTGCAACCTTTGTTAAATTCATGAACATCTCAAATATCGGAGGCTTTAGCTCGAATGCTTCTTCGGTGTGCACTCTATAGTTGTAAGATAGCAGGATTATGAAAAAATTTTTTTTGGTCTCATCTTTACTTTCTATTTTTGCGGTTCCGATTTTTGTTTTTGCCCAAACAAATATTTCTATAAGTTCAAGCGTCCCCGGCATGGGTACGGTGACCTCAAGCACGCCGCCGGGAGCCTATATCTCTGGTT
>CAZWWZ010000076.1:0-3720 GCA_964637795.1 uncultured Candidatus Saccharibacteria bacterium
GAATTCTCCAGCCAGCGCGGTTTTCAGTTTCAGAGCCTCCTCATCCCAGGGCTCTCCCGGGGATTCCCGAAGCACCACAAGATCGATCAAGGCGTCGACGACCGGATCGTCGCTTTTCCGCTTCCCGCTCGCAAGAACATGCAAAACTTCTTTTTGTGCGGGATCCAAAAATAGCACACAATCATCAAGCAATGAAAAATCGTTTTTTGCGAGCGCGATCGCAAGGAGATCTTCAAAAAGCAGTTCCGCGCGGGCGACCTGCCGCTTCGGCGCTTCCTCCGAGCTCTCGATGGGCACGAATCTTATTTCCTCCTTTGCCTTTTTCGATTCTTCCTCCAGTGTTTTTTCATTGATACCCGTCAGATCGGCAAGCTTTTGGAACCAAAATTCCTGCTGCACCGGGCTCGCAATGGCCCGCAGTTTCTGAAGTACGGCACGCAGATTTCGCAAGCCTTCGGGCGTGCCGAAAGCAGCACGATCGGCGGGCTCGCCCCGCGAAGCCACGGCGAAGTGGGGTAAATATTTCTTGAAATAGAACTCGGGCGCCGGCACCGCCGCCTCGATCGTCCGGCGGACATTTTCCGGATCAGCCTTCGCCGCATCGGCGGCATCTTTGAATCCCTCGACGGTCGCAACCTTCACGGAAAAATCATTTGCTTCCGCAAGATCGATCGCACGCACCGCCGCTTCGGAACCGGCCGTATCGCTGTCATAGTTGATGATCAGCTCTTCCGCCAAGCGGCGCAGCACCACGAGATGATCGGCCGTAAGCGCCGTTCCTGAACTTGCCACGATATTCTTCACGCCCGACTGAAAACTCATCAGAAAATCCATCTGGCCCTCGACCAGTACGGCGGTCTTCGTTTCGCGGATCGCGTCTTTGCTTTTCCAAAAGCCATACAGCAATTTCGATTTTTGGAATATCGGCGTCTCGGGGCTGTTCACATATTTCCCCGTATCGCCATGATCGAACTGCGGCAGAATGCGGCCCGTAAAGCCGACCACCTTGCCGGTATGATTGTGGATCGGAAACATGATGCGGCCGCGGAACCGATCAAGCATGAGTCCGCGATCGGTCTTGATCGAAAGCCCCGCCTGCACGATGTCCTGGGGCGAACTTCCAGCATTCAGAAGCTGCATCGAAAGCGCCTCGGGTTCGTTCGGTGCCCAGCCAAGCTCGAATGTTTCGATCGTTTCCTGCGTCAGCCCGCGCGTCGCAAGATATTCCTTTGCAACCGGAGCCGCCGCAAGCGCGCGTTTGAAAAAATCTTTCGCGGCATTGTTCAGATCATAAAGCAACCCTGAATAACGGTATTCCGCCGGGTTCTCGTGGCGCAGTTCAACGCCGGTCTTTTCAGCAAGCATCCGCAAGGCCTCCCCGAATTCGATATTCTCATACTTCATGACGAACGTGAACACATCGCCACCGATGCCGCAACCGAAACAATGCCACGATTGCCGCTCGGGCGAAACCATGAACGACGGCGATTTTTCCTTATGAAATGGACAAAGCGCCTTAAAATTCCTACCCGCTGGCTGGAGCGTAAGATATCCTCGCAAAAACTCGACGATATCGAGTTTACTCTTGATGAGTTCAGTGGTGGAAGATGGCATGATTACCCCTATTGTAGCGCAATTACGCCGATTTCTCACGCATTCCGATAAGTTCGTGCCCCGGCACGAGCGAGCCAGTTCTTACTGGCGAGTCGGGTGCCCTCGCGAGGAATACTGGCGTATTCCTCGTTTAGCACCGTAAATGAAAACGTCCGCATCCATCCCTCCCGGGCCGGCGCGCGCGTTTTCATTTCCAGTGCCCTCGCGAGGAATTGAACCTCGATTAGCTCGTTAGGAGTGAGCCGTTCTATCCGTTGAACTACGGGGGCCCTACGCTCTGATAATATATCAGAGCTTCGAAGGGCAAGCTATGCAGGTTACGCAATACTTGTCATCCGAAGCTCGGATGAAATTCAGGCAAAGGAGGGAAATACTTTAAAACCGAACTCTGTTATAATATAATTGTTACGCCCCAAAAGGGCAAAGGTCGATCGAGATTTCATAAAATCCATCAAAGTTTATGTATCATTTCGGAAACCTGTTCTACAACTCCTGGATGATGCCGGGGTTTGGTTTTTCTTTTTTCACGAGCGTCCTGCTCTTTGCCGTGCTCATTTGGAGCATCGTCTGGAAAGGGCTCGCACTCTGGAAATCAGCAAGGAACGGTAGCAATATCTGGTTTGTCGTATTTCTCGTCGTGAATACCATGGGTATCCTTGAGATACTCTATCTCTACGTTTTTAGCAAAAAGAGACCGGCTCCCGTTCTCCGGGAACAGCCATCGGTAGAAGAAAAAAAATAGTCTTAAGATCATTTTTGATAAAACAGTCCCGCCATGGCGGGACTGTTTTATCATCAGACATCGAAAGCTTTCTTATTTGCTCATTTTGAGAAAATAAGAATACCCAGAAAACGCGCGGACTTGATAGAATGCCTAAAATAATATTAGAATGCCTATGACAGAAGGGGCCCATAGTAAAATGGTATTACGCCTCCATGGCATGGAGGAGGTTGGGGTTCGATTCCCCATGGGTCCACGATATAAAAAGAAACCCCTTATACGGGGTTTCTTTTTATATCGCCTACATAGAGGAATCGAACGCCGGAACTCAAATTTTCATTAGAAAATTTGAGCGAGGCGGTGCCCAGAGCGCATGTGAACGACGGTGAATATGCGACTCGCGGGCGATTCCCCATGGGTTCACCGCTTCACTTCGCGGCGCAAGAACACCTTTCGAGCATAGCCACGCTGCGCATCGCTATGCTCGAACTTGCCTAACTTTATAAAAATTCCCTCCGCAAGTTAAGTTTGGCGGAGGGAAAAGAAAATCAGAGAAATCAATCACGGGAAACTTGATGGTTATGCCACGGGAAGATCTTTGAGGAGCGCCGCAAGGCTATCCATGTGATGGCCGCAGTCGAGCCAGCAATAATCACGACGCCACAGTCCATCACCATGCCACCGATGGAGGCGCAGGACGAACAACCCGCCGCCCTTGCCGACAAGACTTTTCTGGCTGGAAAAAACATCTCCCCAGAAATAAACGTCTCCGACCCAGTCATCAGGAATCAGTTCCGGATGCAAGATAAGGGCGTCCGCGATACAGGCATTCAGAACTCGTTTATCCTTCAACTCCGCACGACGTTCATGGCCGCTCATGAGGTCGCGCCGTTCAGGCAAACAACGAATAACTTCTTCGCCATTGGCATAGAGCCTGCCATCGGCGCATTTTTTAAGGATGATCTGGCCCATCTTACGGTGCTCGGTACCCTCGCCTTCCAAGCTCAGGCCGGAAGGAATGTAAGGGAAAACATCGCAGTTAACGACACACTGAGCGCTGCCCATAACGTTCCTCTTTTCCGCTGTTTGGTTGCAGCTTTCAAGCTATTATTTAATGGATAACGGACTGAAGGTTGCAACAAAACGCGGAATCTTTATAAACGCATCGTTTTTAAGGAACTAAATTATTCCATGTCTTAGTATGGAATATTTCCTGTTATTTCGCCAATATTCTCAAGAGAAAAATCGTGCGCCAAAACAACAAACTGACAGCAAAAAACCAGATGCCGTCGGCCAAAGATGGCTTATTTTCCTGCGTTCAACAGGGCGCGCGTGCCGGGACCAACATAGCCAGCCTGCGTGATGCCATTTGCCGCCTGATATTC
>CAZWWZ010000077.1:0-3697 GCA_964637795.1 uncultured Candidatus Saccharibacteria bacterium
TATCGATTGTTCGGTTTCTTTGCGGCTTGCGCGCTTATCATCTACATTGCGCTCACGCTCGGCATTTTCAAGCTGATCGGCATCACGATGGACCTGTCCGGTATCGCCGGATTCGTGCTCACGATCGGTATGGCCGTCGACGCCAATATTCTTACTTTCGAGCGCATCAAGGAAGAACAGAAGCGCGGTTTGCCGAGGATCTCCGCGGTTGAGGAAGGTTTCCGCCGCGCATGGCCGTCCATCCGCGATTCAAATACCTCCACTATCATCACGGCCATCATTCTTTACTACTTCACTTCGAGCTTCGTACAGGGATTCGCACTGACGCTCCTCATTGGTACGATCGTGAGCCTGTTCAGTGCCATCACGACAACACGGCTCTTCTTGCGCGTGTATGAACATACGGGAAAAGGAAAACAAAATAAGACCATTGCTCCGCAACATGCTTAATATCGTTGGTCACAGAAAAATATGGTTTACGCTTTCCGGCATTCTTGTCGGTATTGCGTTGGTGTCCATGGTGGTCTTCGGTTTCCGGCAGAGCGCCGAGTTCAAAGGCGGCACATTGTGGGAATTTTCTCTGCCGGGAGCCAGTGCTTCTTTGAGCGATGTACAGACCTTCTTTTCTTCGACGCTTCACGTTTCGAATGCAACCATCAGCACGAATGGCGATAATGATTCGTTCCTGGCGCGTTTCGACGATATCGACGAAGCGACCCATCAGACGGATGTTACCGCGCTCAAGGCGCAATGGCCGTCGTTCGACGAATCAAGCTTTCAGTCCATTGGTCCTTCGGTAGGCGCAGCGCTCCGCAAGAACATCGTGATCGCCATCATTCTCGTATTGGTCGGCATTTCGCTTTACGTCGCTTATGCGTTCCGCAAGGCATCGCGGCCGGTCAGTTCATGGAAATACGGACTCATAACGCTGCTTACGCTCGTGCATGATGTTTCCGTGCCTGCGGGGATGCTCGTACTGCTCGGCCATTTCCGCGGCGTGGAGATCGATACGAATGCCGTGGTCGCCTTGCTCGTCGTGATGGGCTTCTCGGTACACGACACGATCGTGGTCTTTGACCGTGTCCGTGAAAATCTGCTTTTGCGCCGCGGCAAGGAAAAATTCGACGGCATCGTGAACGACAGCGTGAACCAAACCATGGCGCGTTCGATCAATACGTCGCTCACGCTCATTCTCGTCCTCCTTTCGCTGTACTTCATCGGCCCTGTCAATCTGAAATACTTCATCTTAACGCTCCTCGTCGGCGTCGTGACCGGTATTTACTCATCCATCTTTATCGCGAGTCCGCTGCTCGTGTCGGTCAGCCCGAAGGAATAGGAGGATTCTCTCGTATTATTCCGATTTGCCCTCCGTGAAGACGAGGGGCTGTGCTTTTTTGTCATTTCGAGCCTCACGAGGAATTTGGAGGGGCATTTCTTTCTCTTGTTGTGTTCCAGGTATTCGCATAAAATATGAATACTATGCGAACAAAAATAGTCGCGACCATCGGTCCCGCTTCCGGGTCCAAGACCATGATCCGGCGGTTTGTGGCGGCCGGCATGGATATGGCGCGGCTTAATTTTTCGCACGGTACGCCGGATATCTTCAATGAGTGGATCAAAAGCATCCGCGGCGCGGCGAAAAGCGAAAAGCGGCACGTCGAGATCCTGCAGGATCTGCAGGGTCCGCGTATCCGCGTAGGAGAACTTCCGCCGGAAGGCAAAAAACTCCAGGAAGGGGAAATGATTTCTTTTACGACCGATCGGCGTGACGCTTCCGCTATTTTCATCGATCACGCCCGCCTGCATCTCGAGATCCATCGCGGTGATCCGCTTTATCTCGCGAACGGTGACATGGAACTCCTTGTGGAGCGGGTTTCGGGAACTCGCATTGCGGCGCGGGTCATCCGTGGCGGTATTTTGCATTCCCGGAAAGGCGTGAACGTGCCGCGAACCAAGCTTTCGAATTCGGGATTGACCGTAAAGGATATCCGCGATGCAAAGTTCGGTTTGAAATGCGGCGTGGATGCCATGGCCATCTCCTTCGTGCAGACGGCGGAAGATATCACAAAATTGCGGAAGATCGTCGGTACAAAAACGAAGATCATTGCGAAGATAGAAACATCCTTGGCGCTCGAGAATATCGACGCGATCATCCGCGCCTCCGATGCCATTATGATCGCTCGCGGCGACCTCGGTATTGAAGTTCCGATCGAAACATTGCCGTCTATCCAGAAAAATCTGATTCGCCACGCGCAATGGTACGGCAAGGGGACGATCACGGCGACACAGATGCTGCTTTCCATGGTCGATCACGCGCGTCCTACGCGCGCAGAGGTTTCCGATGTTGCAAATGCCGTCTGGGACGGCACCGATGCCGTGATGCTTTCCGACGAAACGGCGAGCGGCAAATATCCACTGGAATCGCTTCGTATGATGGCACGTGTCGTCCACGAAGCCGAGTCGTTCTCATTGTCCCGTCCTAATCCCTTGGACTGATTTTTTCTGTTATTTCGAACATTTTTATCATTCCGAGCTTTGCAGGAATCTATATTTCTTTTGTCGTTCTCGCGCATGCGGTGGTCCAGGTTTACATGGAACTATGAAGCTGTTGAATTTTCCCTGCAGATGCGGCATAATTCACAATGCCGCATCTGCGGCATGATTGATCTTTGCCGGATCGTCTAATGGTAGGACATCGCCCTCTGGAGGCGAGTATCTTGGTTCGAATCCAGGTCCGGCAGCACTGCTCGAAAATCGCTCTTATCTGTGATATTTGCGATAGCCTGATACTTCGGTTTGAATTGAAAATGCTGGGCTAAATTACTTTTGATGGAAATGTTCGAAAGTAATTTTTCGGCGTACTTCCGCTTCAGCTCATCGTCAGCATCGAGAAACGCAAAAGCTATAGTATTGGCTTCATTAAACGCCTTTTTGACTTGTTCGAAAGTGATTTTCTCTTGTTCGGGATCAGAACCCAACTTTGCTAACTGACTTTCAACGTCAATCTGTTCGCTCGTAAGGGATGCCATATTTCGGGCGTATACGTCCCCAGGAACGTCCTTCCGCCTCACGAGGGTATCTTGTTGCTCTCTGATCTCCCGAAGCCGTTTTACGAGCGATTGGCGGGTTATTTCCAATGTGCCTTTGCCACTAATGTATTTTTCCTCATACGCCTTAAAAGCGATCCCTAACAATCGCTCGTCGATATTGAGATTTTGAAAAATCGAGGAGGCGATCAAATAGGCATCATCGGCTTTGAGATGTTTTGCCCGTTCCGCACAAATACCTTTGCCGTTCGTGCAGTAATAATAAACATACTTACCCTTCTGAAGTGTTGCCGTGAGCATACAGCCGCAGACATCGCAGGTAAGGAATCCTCGAAGTGGGAACAAATGAGTTTGCCGCCGAGCATGATGACGGCCTTCAAGAATATAATTCGCCTGATCAAACAACGCTTTCGTAATCAACGGCTGGTGTTTGCCCTGATACACATTGCCGTACTTCAGCATCATCCCGTAGTAGAAAGGATTTTTGATAACGTAATGAATTTGGCTCTTGGCAATTTTCTTACCGCTTTTTGTCCGATAGCCCAACTCGTAAATAGCCGAGGTAATTTCTTTCAGGTTACTTCCTTCAACGCATAACTCGAAAATCTTTCGGACAACTAGAGAATCAACGGGATCAACTGAAACAGTTT
>CAZWWZ010000078.1:0-3692 GCA_964637795.1 uncultured Candidatus Saccharibacteria bacterium
AAAATTCAACTTCATGGCGAAGCTGGATTTCAACGCTACGACCTCTGCCTGATGGCATTCACGATCGCAAGCAGAAAACAATCGACGAACATGCTCGTGCCGCCGTAGCTCAAGAACGGGAACGTGACACCGATGACCGGTAAAAGCCCCGTCACGGAACCGGCGTTCAGGAAACATTGGACACTGAACATGATCGCCACGCCGAGACAGATGCATTTCGCGAAATTTTCCTGGGTGTCAGATCCGATCGCAAGGATCCGCCAAATAAGAAAAAAGAAAGCGGCAAGGACAACAAGGCCGCCGAAAATCCCCCATTCTTCAATGAGCGCCGCAAAGATGAAGTCCTCCGTCGGTTCGGAAAGAAAACCAAGCTGAGCCTGAGTCCCCTGGCCGTAGCCCTTTCCCCAAAAACCCGCGGAACCGATCGCGATCCGAGATTGTGTCACGCTGTAATTTACGCCAAGCGAGTTCTGTTGTGGATACAAAAATCCGATGATGCGTGCGCGATGATAATCCTGGAAAACAAAATTCCACACGAAGACTCCCGCAAGCGCGAAGATCGCGACCGTAACGAGAACGCGGCGCCACGGCAAACCGAGCAAAAGCAGAAAACCGAACCAGATACCGAAAAAGATGAGTGCCGAACCGAGATCAGGCAGACGCACGGCGATCGCGGCGGGGACCACAAAAAAGAGAAACGACGTCACGATGTTGCTGAAACGCGCGACCGCAAGATGCCGCCTCTGGAAATACATGGCATAAAGGAAAATCAACGCAGCCTTCATCAACTCGACCGGCTGGATGCTTATCGGGCCAAGTACGATCCAGTTCCGCGCGTTCCTGATCACCGAGCCATGTAAAAGGAGGAATAACATCAGAAAAAGCGCAAATGCATAGAATGCCACGATCGACCAACGAACATTGAAGATGGAACGCCAGTCAAAGAACAAAAAGAACACCGTGACAGCGATGCCGACCGCGATCCAGATCACCTGTAGGACAAAAAGATGCAGAGAAAGCGCCGAAAGCGTGACAAGCCCAGCCGCCATGATAATACCGACCGGAATAAAAAGGGAAAGCATTGTTTTGAAGCGAGATATGAATAATTTTTCGTTATTCGTATCTCATAATTCTTATCTCGTATCTCTTTTTTTAGTTTCTTTCCGCATATGCCTTGATCTCGGTCGCGGAGATATTTTCATTCGGGAGAAGCGGATAGCTTATCGAAAAGTTCTGCGTAACACCGGGAGAGATCGAATCAAGCTCCGTCTCCGAAGCGCCGATCGGCATGCCGGCCGCATCCTTGAAAACGGCCACGATCGTGATATTGCCGAATGACGAAGCGTCGCGATCGGTGATGTTCCCGCTTACGGTAGCGTAACCATCCGCACCCGCAACACTTGTGATGTTCGTAAACGCGAACTGCGGCACAAGCCCCATTTTCGCGGCATCGAGCCACTGGATATTACCGATCGAAATATCGGCAGTGCTCGGTGTATCGGATACCGATTCGTTCGGCACCACAAGATATTTCGTTTCATCGGCGTACGCAAACGACGTTCCGCTCACCATCGCAACCGTACTTGAACCGTCGGCGCCGCGGATCGTGATCGTATAATCGAACAATTCTGCCGCAAGATCGGCGTTCACATTTTCAAGTTGGACAAGAACGGTTGCATGACCTTTGGTGGGGGTAAAAACATGAACCGTGCCAAGCGGAGAAATCTGCTGAATGTCCGACGGAAGGCATGATTTTCCACATGGTCCCCCGCAATCGACGCCCTGTTCCCCTTCGTTCTGAACACCATCAAAACACGACGGGGTCGGTTTTAAAAATAAAAAATAGATCCCGCCCACTACACCGCCCAGAATAATAAGATAAAAAAGGCCATAGACAAATTGTTTCGCGCGCCGCGGCATAAAACCATTATAATCTTTCTCTGCCCTCCGCGCCATCAGGGTCGAACCCCGATAATCTTTGGCAAAAAGCCGAAAAATCGTTATACTATAAAAACTATGGAGCCTCGTTATGATATCAACGAAGTCGAAGCCCGCATCGAAAAGCTCTGGGAAGATTCCGGCTTATTTGATCCGGATGTCTGTATAGAAAAAGGAGTTACCGAACCGCACGCCGAACCGTTCTCGATCGTCCTTCCCCCACCGAACGTGACCGGCACGCTCCACATGGGCCACGCCGCCATGCTCGCCATCGAAGACATCATGGTCCGCTACGCGCGCATGCAGGGCAAACGCACGCTTTGGATCCCCGGCGCCGACCATGCCGCGATCGCCACGCAATCGAAAGTAGAAAAGGATATCTTGAAAAAAGAAGGTAAAAATCGCCACGATCTCGGCCGTGAGGAATTTTTAAAGCGCGTTCGCGCGTTCGCGCAGGAAAGCCATGACACGATCGTCCGCCAGACAAAACGCATGGGTGCATCGCTCGACTGGAGCCGCGAAGCTTACACGCTCGACAAACAGCGCGAAGTTGCCGTCCGCACGGCATTTAAAAAAATGTACGACATGGGTCTTATCTATTGCGGCAATCGCGTGGTGAACTGGGACCCGAAAGGACAAACGACCATTTCCGATGATGAGATCGTCTATGAAGAACGCAAGGCGAAGCTCATCACGTTCCGCTACGACAAGAACTTTCCGATCGCGATCTCGACGACCCGCGTCGAAACGAAGTTCGGTGACACCGCCGTCGCCGTGCATCCGAACGATCCGCGCTACGAAGAATTCGTCGGAAAGGAATATGACGCCGATTTCTGCGGAACGAAGATCCACGTGAAGATCATCGCGGACGAAGCCGTAGAAAAAGATTTCGGCACGGGTGCTTTGGGCGTCACGCCAGCACACAGCATGATCGACTGGGAGATGGCGCAGCGCCACGATCTTCCCCTGAAACAGATCATCGATGAGCACGGCAAGATGACCATTAAAAATGAGCTCGTGTTCGGCAAGAAAGCAGCCGAAGCGCGCGAGATCGTCACGGAGGAGTTGCGCAAGCGCGGCCTCATCGAGAAAGAAGAAGAGATATCGCAGAACGTCGCGACCGCAGAACGAACCGGGGGTATCATCGAGCCCCTGCCAAAACTGCAATGGTTCATCGAGGTCAATCGGAAGTTCAAAGTGGAAAACGGCAGATTGAAAGGACAGGAAAAGACACTGAAGGAACTCATGAAATCGGCCGTCACGGATGGCAATGTGAAGATCCTTCCGGAACGTTTCGAACGCATCTATTTCAACTGGATCGATAATCTGCGCGACTGGTGCATTTCGCGCCAGATCTGGTTCGGACATCAGATCCCTGTTTGGACCCGTGATCCGGCAGCTACCTGGAATTTAAAACTCTATGGCGTTCCGGTTCTCGAAAATATAAGAACCGGGGAAAAACGCTTTGAAACGCGCGCAGGGAAAGCGGAGGGCTCGGAAAAAGACTGGCGAAACATGCACGCCGGGGAGATCGTCAGGTTCACCGCAGTCGATCCAAAATCCGAAACGGCATTATCCAATCCTCCCGTCGTCAAGCGTATTGTTTCGACGAAACATTTTTCATCCATCGAAAAGATGCTGGCTGAGATCCCGCTTGATGCCATTGCGCCGGACAGTAATGCCGAGGAATATCGCGCTGCCATGCGATCTTATCCCGGTTTTCCTGAACGCCTCGAAAAATATGGCGTATGGGC
>CAZWWZ010000079.1:0-3675 GCA_964637795.1 uncultured Candidatus Saccharibacteria bacterium
GACGAGGCGTTCGGGCACATCACACTCGAAGAGTCCGTACGCTCGCGTCTTGCGAAAGTCGCGGGAGAACGGCTCTAACAACCCAGCTCCATCAGTTTTAATTTTTCAAAAGGGCCCCACGCCATGTGGGGCCCTGTTTTTTTACAACTGCTTTTTATGATCGATATCCCTGTGTAATTTTATCCAACAAAAAATGATCGAAAAATATTCAGATCCCTCGTCCCTCAAAAATTCTCGGGACAGGCTCCGCTCGGAATAAAAATCTTATATCATTCTCGACACGAAGAAGATGGCAAGGCCTAATGCGACGAATACCGCAGAAATGATCCAGAAGCGCATCGTGATCTGGGATTCCGGCCAGCCAAGAGCCTCAAAATGATGATGGATCGGCGAAGAGCGGAATACTTTCTTCCCGTGACGCAATTTTTTCGAAGTGATCTGGATGATGACCGACATTGATTCGATGACCAGGATGACCGCAAAGAACGGCAGGAGAAGCGCCGTATTGGTAAGCATTGCCACGACACCGATCGTGATACCGAGAGACATCGATCCCGTGTCCCCCATCATGAACTTTGCCGGATAAATATTGCTCCAGAGAAATGCGAGAAGCGCGCCGATCATGACGCCGCAGAATGCGGCGAGATCATATCGGTGGAGCGAAAAGGAAACGGCCGTGAGCGCAAAAAACGCGAAGAGCGAGACGCCGCCCAACAGTCCATCGAGACCGTCGGTCTCGTTCGCGGAGAACGCCGAGGCAAAAACAATGAAAATGAATATAGGGATATACCAGACGCCGATCTGGACATTGCCGAAGAACGGGACATTCAGGACATCCCAGCCGAGACGAACATAGAACCACCACGCTCCGACTAATGCGAGACCGACGTATACCACCGATTTCCACCGCACCGTGAGACCGCCGCCCGATGCGCCGCCGATATGGAGCACGCCGAGCCAATCATCGATAAAACCGAGTACGGCAGCGATCACGAGCGCCGTAAGCGGCAAATATGTTTCCGGACGGCTGATGAAGTTGAAGTAATGCCACATACCGTCAAAAAAGATCCCCATAACACCGAAGAACACGGCGAGGATCACGACCGTTCCCCAGATAATGACGCCGGCCGCCGTCGGAACGCCTTCCTTGTTCTTATGAAACTGATAAAAGACCGGCGCGACCGATGCTTCCCGCAGATGTTTCCCGAACCGATATTTTTTCAAAACCCGGAGCCAGAGCGGCGCCAGGATCAACGCAACAATGAACGAGATCATGGTAAGAACCATGATCCTGACAGCCTCCGAGATGATAGGATTCGTAAAATAGGTCATGACTGGAAATTTTTCGTAAACCAATCATAGAGCGCCTCGGTATTCGTGAACCGTGCATTATCATCCGTACCGAGCACTACGACAACGACAGGATGACCGTTGTCGGAAAAAAGCGAAAGCAGATTCCCGTCCGCCTGATCAGTGTACCCCGTTTTCCCGCCGATGAAATCGGCCTCACCCGAAAATTCATTGATGTTCTTTATGACAACCTGTTTCCCTGAACTTATCTCGGTAGCGGCAACCTGCGGCGTTCGGGTGATCTTGAGTATCTCCGGATAGTCGGTGTATACCTTCTGCGCCAAGAGCACGAGATCGGCCGCGGTCGATTGGCTCCCGACCGCAAGACCGGACGGATCTGCGTAGCTCGTATCATTCATCCCCCATGCCGCCGCGCGCCGGTTCATCTCCGCTATAAATTGATCCCTGCCATAGGCCCGCGCCAATGCTTCCGCGGCGACGTTCGATGACGGCAAAAGGAGAAAATGCAGAAGATCGAGAACGGTATACGTATCTCCGACACGAAGCGTTTTTTCGGAAGTATCGGCATTGAAAGCGTCCTGGGTGATCGTTATCTTCTGCGCCAGGCTTAATTTATCAAGCACGATGGTCGCGGTCATAAGCTTGGTGACCGAAGCAAGCGGCCAACGCTCCGTGGCGTTCTCGGACATAAAACGCGTGCCGGTCGTAAGATCGGCAACAAGACCCGCTTCCACGGCCAGATCCGGCGGTGCAGTGCCTCCGACACGTGAGAACGCAGAATCAGCGATGGGACCGATCGGAACAACGGAGATGGCGCCGCCGTCCGCAACGGCAGACGACCCCGCGAACGATCCTCCTGAAACCGCACCGACGTTCACATTGCCGGAATTTCCGGACAATTCGGATGATGAAGCGGATACATTGGAGACATCCTCAAGAGAAAGTGCCGGAAGCACGAATTGCGGAACCGTCGCAGATGACGGCGTATCGCTTGCAGAACTCCCCGTCGCTACAGCATAGAGATGCGGATATGCTGCGCGCGAAATGAGCGCGATGATCACCACCGCGCCCACAAATGCTATTTTCCCAAAATAGTTTTTCGCCATGCTCTTGTTTTCTCCCGCGCGACCGAGTATCTATCCGCAAAGCTAAGGCTCCGGCGAAACGGTTCCGCCGTCCGAACTTTCCGGCCCGGACGTCGGCAAGACAGGCGAAATGACCTGCTCCCGTTCTGCAGTAGCATCGAACACTTTCAACAGCTCCTGAAACTTCGAAAAGTCCGCAAGATCTTCTTTTTGTTGTATACCCAAATGCTTCATGGCGTCAAAGGTCAAACGATACAGAAATCCCGAAGCATGTTCCGGATCCTGAAACCGCTCGACGAGGCCGCGGATCATGAGGCTTCGAAGGATCACGGACGAATTCACGCCACGCAGATATTCAAGGCGGGGGCGGGAAATGGGGCCGAGATACGCAACGATCGAAAGCGTTTCAAGGCTCGCCGGAGAAAGATCCTCCGTGAGCTCTTCCTTCACGAAGCTTTCAAGAATGGCGTTCCATTCCGGCTTCGTCGCAAGCTGGACTTTTTCACGGTCGGAAATAAGCTGGAGACCCCGCACGGGATCTTCGAGGCGATTTTTTAATTCTTCCACAAGTTTTTCGGCTTCCTCTTTTTCGACCGCGAGAACCGACGCTATCTTTTTGTAGGTCACCGGCTCGCCGTGGATGAAAAGCAACGCCTCAAGTGCTGCGAGTTTTTTTTCAAGATCAGACATGGAATTAATAAACATTAGTCGCCATCACGAAGGCAAGGGTCCATGCTTTTTAAAAGCACGGGTCCTCCGCCTCCGCGGAGGATGACGAAATTCATTTCTTTTCGACTAGTATATCAGAAAAAATTTCGTTTTGCTTCAGGGAAACCCGTTCATCCCGCGCGAGATGCAGAACGGCCAAAAAAAGGAGAATTGTGTCGGCACGCGAGACGCTATGATCGCGGCTTGAGATATTGATGTTCCCCTCACGCTCGATCCGTGCCGTCACCTCGGCGATCTTCTCCTCGAGCGTGACGATCTTCTCCTTGATGGTCTGCGTTTCCAGCTCGTACGTCTTGATGGCGTCGAAGATCCTGTCCAAAGAACCCGCGAGCGCCACCGGCGTCACGTTGCCGCCCGGATAGAAAACTTTCGCCTGCGCCGCAAGTCCGCCGCCATGACCGATGAAATATTGCCGACTGTACGACCGATGGCTTTCACGCCACAACTTCGCAATGATATGGAGCGCTGGTTTCAGCTCGCGATAGATCTTCAGCCGATCCTCAAGGTCTTTGATGTCGGCCTCCTCTTCATCCGAAAGCGCGAGACCCGG
>CAZWWZ010000080.1:0-3658 GCA_964637795.1 uncultured Candidatus Saccharibacteria bacterium
CCTCTATCTTCTTTTCTTGTGCAAGTTCTGCAATGGATTTCACGAGTTCAGCCTTGTTCACCTGATAAGGGATCTCGGTAACGACGATGTCGAATTGTTTACCGCTCTTTTTTTCGACTATTTCAGCCTTTGCGCGGGCGACGATCCCTCCGCGACCCGTGATATAAGCCTGCTGAATCGCCTTTTTGTCATAGATAATGCCACCCGTCGGAAAATCCGGCCCTTTTACGAACTCTAAAAGATCCTCGTTCGTCGCGTCAGGATTTTCTGCAAGATGCAAGATAGCGTCACAAATTTCGGTCAGGTTATGCGTCGGGATGCTCGTTGCCATACCGACCGCGATCCCAAGCGAACCGTTCAAAAGCAAATTTGGCAATTTTGCCGGGAGCACTTTCGGTTCTTGGCGTGTCGCATCATAGTTCGGCATCCAATCAACCGTTTCCTTCTCTATGTCTATCAACATTTCGTCAGCAATTTTCGCAAGCTTCGCCTCGGTATATCTCATTGCCGCAGGAGAGTCTCCGTCAATGGAACCGAAATTCCCTTGTCCAAAAACCAGCGGATAACGCAATGAAAAATCCTGCGCCATGCGCACGAGGGTATCATAGATCGCCGTATCTCCATGAGGATGATATCGCGCCATGGTTTCGCCGACCACATTCGCCGATTTCCTTGTTTTTGCGCTCGAGGTCAGACCGCTGTCCCACATCGCCCACAGCACCCGGCGATGCACTGGTTTCATCCCATCACGGACATCGGGCAGTGCACGGTCGATAATCACCGACATCGCATACTCAAGATAGGACGTGCTTAACTCTTTGGTAATTTCTCTTTTTTGAGGTTCCGGCATGATATTTTTATCTCGGACTTATATTATACTGCTTTGAATTTTTTAGCTCGCCCGCAACCTTACCGATACCACTCGCGATGGTCTGCCAAAATGAGCTTGCCGTGTCGGCAAAAAGCCCTGATATTCCAGGACCATCGTTGTCTGACGTACTTGTCGAGACCGATGTCTGTGCGGCTGTTGCAGAATTCATATTTGACATAGTTGCATTAAAGTATGCGAGCCAGAGATACACAACAACGATCATGCTGATTGCCGTCGCACCGAACATTACTTTACGCTTTACGGGATTGCTTAAACCGCGGAGCTCTTCTATAAAACTTTTTCTTTCGACATCTATCATGTTTCCTTAAGCACCACGGGGCGCCCTTTTTCCGTAATAATATCTTTTTGTCGAAAAACGAATTTTTCCACCGGATCAGCTTTTCTTCCAAGAGCTTTCATAAAGGCGTCCGCGTCTTTGGTAAAGCTAGGAATTACGATCCGCGCTTCAAGTTGTTTTGCAATTTTTGCAGCAACTTCCGGCTCAAGAAAATGTCCACCCGATGCGGGAACAATGAGTACGTCCGGTTCGGAAAATTCTTCCATCAACGTCGCATCAAGCGGCCGCGAAAGATGCCCCAAAAAAATAAACGTCATATCTTCAAAAAAAACTTTGTATGCAGTTTTTAAAAAATTTTCCGTCGATTCCTCCGCAATCGGAAAGCCCATAATCTCAATACCGTGCGATTCATACTCGCCAGGAAAAGAAATAGTCATGCCTTCATCCGAAGTGTGATGAAGAAGTTCTTCGGTTGAAACGCCAGCGAGCGTCCGAAGCGTGATGTCCGCTTTTAAACGATTATTTTCAGGATTAAGGAGCAGGGCTGTTTCGCCGCTTTGCAAACGAAACGAGCCATTGCCAAAATGTGTGATGACCATGATGAGATCATTTTATCAGAAAAATGAAAAAAATTCCAGTAAAAATGATCGAGGACGAACTTCAATAATCTGCCCGAAATCAACCCTGGGACTTGCGGAAAATCAATAGTCATATATAATAGTTTCCATGTCAACATTGGAAGAAAAGAACGGCGGTACGGCGCTCACTCAGGCTCTTAAAACGGAAATCTCCACGACCGACTGGCCAAGAGAAGGCAGCGTCGTTGAAGTTGTGTTTATGAAAAAATTAGCCAGAAAGGCTTATTTTGATATGGGCCGCTTCGGCACCGGCATTCTCTATGGCGCTGAAATGATGAATGCAAAGGAAACTGTCCGAAATCTGAGCGCTGGCGATAAATTGAACGCGAAGGTTGTTGCTCTTGATGGCGAAGAAGGCCTTATTGAAATATCGCTCGCCGAGGCAGATAAACAAAAGATCTGGCAACGCGCCAAAGATCTCGCGGAATCCGGAGAAACCGTAGCCGCGAAGGTGGTTGCCGCCAACGCAGGAGGCCTTATGATGCTATTAGAAGGAGATATTAAGGCTTTCTTGCCCGTTTCCCAGCTCTCTCTTGATCATTATCCAAAGGTTCAGGACGGAGATCGCCAGAGAATAATAGAGGAGCTTAAGAAGTTCGTCGGACAAGAGCTGAATGTCAAAATTATTGATGTAAATATCCGATCAAACAAGATCATCGTTTCAGAACGAGAGGTTTTCTCTGCAAATGTGAAAGAATTCCTCGCTTCCTATACCGTAGGACAGGTTGTTGATTGTATCGTTTCCGGCGTTGCTGATTTCGGTGTCTTTGTTAGATTCACCGATAATCCGCAAATCGAAGGCATGATCCATATTTCCGAGCTCGATTACAAACTGATCGAAAATCCAAAAGATATCATTAAGATTAATGATGCGCTCAAAGCAAAAATCGTCGACATCAAAGAAGGACGGGTTTTCCTTTCATTGAAGGCGCTTAAAGAAGATCCCTGGGAAAAGTCCGGTGAGAAATTGAAAGCTGGCGATCCTATCCAGGGACGCGTACATAAATTCAATCCCTTCGGCGCCGTCATCGCCCTCGAAGGCGACCTCCAGGGCATGGTACACATTTCGGAATTCGGTAGTCAGGAAGAAATGAAAAAATCTCTCATTATCGGCCAGTCTTATCCCTTCATTATCGATTCCGTGAAATCGGAGGAGAAGCGGATCATGCTGAAACTAAAGAAATAGGTTTTTACAAAAAAGAGCTTCTGATGAAGCTCTTTTTTGTTGCTGGTATATTTATTTGCACCTTAGTGCGAGTAAGCCAATTTCCATTGGCAAGGCCGAGTGTCCCAAAAGAAATAATAAGAATTTATAAAATCAGTTCCGGCGTTCAATTACTGCAAATATAGGAAAAGAATGAATCGGTCGAACCGATTCATTCTTTTTTGTGCCGCGGGAGGGAATTGAACCCCCGACGCCAGCCTCTTCAGGGCTGCGCTCTACCACTGAGCTACCGCGGCATACCCAAATCAAAATCGCTTCGTCATAATAACAGGGAGTCATCTTTTTTTCAATATATTCTGCTTTTTATTGGGGGATATAAAACTTGCTAATTTCTCATTTAAAAATAAAAGTATGAAGTCATGAGTAGGCTTTAAAATATTTAAGATCACATCCCCTTTCCAAAAATTACAAGACTTAGCTACGTCATGTCATTTTTATGAACGGAGAGTTTTTTTCTGAAATGTTGACCCACCAGGAACAATAATGCCATCTTCGGGGTATGCGAAGACGAACCCCTGAAGATGGCATTATTGTTCCTGAACTATTTTCCGGAAAACCGGAAAATCGAAGTTGTCGGGCCGCCGGGAATCGAACCCGGTCTATCTGCTCCCAAAGCAGACGTACTA
>CAZWWZ010000081.1:0-3632 GCA_964637795.1 uncultured Candidatus Saccharibacteria bacterium
TGATCACGGAGCTTTTCTTCCGTGCTTCCCTCACCATTTTGCCCATAGTTGTGGAACGTGGCTTTATTTTTACCCAGATAATCGGCGATATTTTCCGTACCGACCATCGTATCGCGGCCTATCCACTTCTTTTCGGCGCCTTTCTGAAGGTACGCCATTCTCATTTCATTGTTCATCGAGCCGCGGAGATTTTTCTCCCACATTTCTTTGCTGTCAGGAACATTCTTGGCGGCTGCCTCAACCATGGCTTTATTATTGGTCACATTTGCAAGTCCGCGCCCCGCCATGGCAAGAGGTCGGATGCGGCTCGTCTGGAGCTTTTCGGTAAGCTTCTGCCCACCCGCTCTATTATAGAGCGCAACCCCGCCCTTCTTTCCGTAATGTCCAGCTTGCCCACCGACCCATTTGCTTGCTGCTTGTCCGCCGGAAACAACCATACTGCCGGCTTTTCCCGTAAGCGCTTGGGATGCAAACAGACCTCCGATCATGAGTCCCGCCAGAACGAATTCATCGGCAAATTGCTGAATCATCGTCAAAAGGCCGGTCATCGTAAAGATACCTCCGGCGATGCTATTTCCTGATGCTGATGCCGAGGTGGTGGTAAGGGCTGCGTTCCCGTATGCTTGCGAGGTTATGGTTGCGAGAGAAATATAGATAAAGAAAAGGGCGCAGGGCGGGAAGAAGGTCCATTTAATAAAATTATTCCACCATTTATTGAATTCCCCGCTGAATTTGGGGAGTACCCACATAAGCCACGCGAGTGGCAGGAGAACCAGCAAAATACCGAGATAGACGTATCTTACGAGAAGCAAAACGGCAAGCATAAACAGGACAAATGCGATGATTCCGGAAAAGAAAATCGCGAAAACACACGCCAAAAACGTTCTAACAAAAATCTCTGATTTATTCGTGCTGAAGTAAACAACGACGCTTCCGGCAACATTACATAATGCACTTGCTCCCGGTACGGAATATCCCAGGCTTGAACAGACCACGGTTTTTGTTATATCCGCCGGATTCACCACTACGGGGTCGCTCATGGTTTGAGGAGAAAAAGCGGCAACAAATTTACCCGTAAAGGCACTCGCGTCTCCTGACGCCCCGGATATCTGACCCATAAAATAATTCGTCAATCCATCGGCAAAATTAACAATAGGTCTTGTAATGACCAATCCAAAATTAATAAAGATCGCCATAACGACCAATTTCCAGAGAAGTTGTTTTGCTCCGTAGGTTTGGTTGCGCAGGATGGTGGCAAGTGCGATGACGATTATTGCAAGTACAAAACCCAAGTTGGCGACAGATAGAGAAACAGAGAATCCGGTTGTCACGGTTGGTGAGTCGTAGAGATGCTGGTTAACCTGAAGACCGATCTGGACCAATAACGAACCTAATGCAATCAAAAACTTGAGTACCCATACTATGGCCATTGCGACGAGATACATTGCGCACGTCGCTACTCCACTACTTGTCCAAGAGCACGAGAATGGATCATTACTTAATTGTTGTTGGGCCGTCGATTGCGCATGGGCATAATTAACCCCACTCGGAGAAAGAAGCGTTTGCAAAGATGGAGACGCGAAGAATGACCCGGAATTTAACTCGATAGTAGGACTTGCAATCGGTAAAAGCACAAAAATGAACGTCGCCAGCGTCGCGATTGCAAATATTTTTTTATAAGACATCTTTTTCATGGCAGATGTATCACTGGACGATTACGGCGCAGGTTGAACTGGTATTGTCTATTGAATCAGTTACGGAAACATTATAAGTTCCCGTAGCGTTGTACGTTATTGCGAAAGAGGAAGCTGTTGTCGCGCCGCTCGTTGAAAGCGCTCCCGGCGCAGACCAGGTGTAAGTCGTACTGCTGCTTGTCGTACTGGTTGCTCCGCCAGAGATGCCGAAGGTCGCAATGGCTTGGCCGGCGGATGTGTTGAGAGCGATGGTTTGCGTTGACGGTGAACAGGTAACGCCAGTACTTTGCGTTGAACTTGCGGCGGTTGCTACGGCCACGGAGCAGGTAGTCGATGCGTCACCATTCGAATCCCCGAGAGTGATGGTATAGGTTCCCGATGCATTGTATGTGGGGCTGAACATCGGAGCTGAGATCGATTGTCCGTCAGATGAGAGCCAGTTATAGGTTGGGATGTCGCCATTGCTGTCGAAGCCGCCGCTCGCAGTGAAGAGCGTGGTAGCTCCCGTTGAAGCCGTGGTGTTTGCAGGCGAACAAACGAGGGCGCTATCAGTGCTGGTCGGCAGAATAAGGCTATTCGAATCGATGCTCATTATGGAGGTACCATTGGCGCCGTTGATGGCACCATTAATAGCGCCTGACGCACTGGTCACTACTTGGGATGTGATGGCACTGATAAGCGAGTTGGCGAGCGCGGCTACGATTCCGCCGACATCGTTTGCCGAGAGAATCTCTTTACCCCCCATGGTAACGCCGCTACCCAGCGCCTGGCCGGTGAGCAGTGCAGGAGCTTGTGTTGTGGGAAGCGATCCATTGGCGCACATGCCGAGATTTTGGACCGTGGTGGTCACTCCATTTTGATTCGTAGTATGCGTCCCCGTTAATGGATTGCTTCCATCGGCACATATCTCCCCCGCTTTCATTCCTTGCTGTGCGGTTGTCTTGATACTGAACAAATCTTTACCTTGCTGCGCTGCATTTGCCGTATCTTGGGCCGTAAAGAAGAGGCCGCCATAAAAATCATTGCTTGGCATAAGAGTTTGCCCGAAAGTTAAAAATCCACCATTTGTGAAATTGTTCATAAAGTTAGTGAGGCTGCCGCTTGAAAGCTGGCTTGCAAATTGTGCCGCGCAGGCGTTATTGCCCGGTTTATAGATGGCATTAAGAATGATTTGAATTCGCGGCAGCTGTGAGGTTCCGACGCAAGAATAATTGCTATTGATCCAGTTTGTTGCCGACATGATGCCGGCATTTGCAAAATCATCCGCCCAATTCTGGACGAACATAGGTGCACCACTACCTTGGATCCATTTGAGAATATGGCTTTGGAGCTGGGCCAGAAGAGTGTTTTTGAGAACTTGGAGGCCGATATTTTTTGCGAGATTTAAGAGATAAGTTCCCCACTGCATTTCTGACGGGACGACGCAGGCGGTCGTCTCGGCGGCGATAGCTTGGTCCATAAGCAGCTCCATTTGCTGGAGCTGGGCCGTGTTTCCTGCCGTAATAGCGGCGAGGGTTGAATTGTCGGTGACAGGAACAGTCACGAGGGTGGCAGCAGCGCCCGCGGCCGGAGCTGCTGCCGCTGCCTTAAAAGCAGCGTCTTTTGCGGCATTATAAGCAGCTTCCTTCGCGGTTTCGGCGTCTTCGGCGGCTTCGCACGCTGATGTTGCGGCTTGAGCATTGGCTGATTGAATGGAAAAAATATTATCAACGAATGCAACTACGCTTTCTCGCAGGCTATTGTTATCTGATGGGTCGCTTAGTAACGAGACAAGGTCTTTACTTTTAAGCAGATCGTTTCTTGCGGTATTGAAATTATCGATGGCATTATTATAATTGCTTTCCTCAAAGTTAAGCGCGAGCACGGATCGCGCGGGATCGCTCGCCATGGTATTTGAAAGCGAGGCAACGTTCTTTTCATAAACCAGAAGTTTAATAA
>CAZWWZ010000082.1:0-3574 GCA_964637795.1 uncultured Candidatus Saccharibacteria bacterium
ACAACATCATCCTCATGTATATCGAATTCGGCATGGCTCAAAAATACGTTGATGATTTGAGCAAAAACGTCAAACGCGGCCTGAAAACCAAGATTGAGAACGGCTGGTATCCGGGCGTGGCGCCGGTTGGCTACCTGAACCACACGGATAAACTGACAGGTCAAAACACGCTAATAAAAGACCCGGAGAGGTTTCCGTTGGTCCGAAAGATGTGGGATCTGATGCTGACCGGCCTCTACACTCCGCCGAAAATTCTAGAAATTGCCAATAGCGAATGGAGCTTCCGCACGCGGCCAACGCGAAGGAGAGGCGGTAATCCCCTGCCTCGCAGTACCATCTACCGGATTTTTACGAAACCCTTCTATTACGGACGATTTGAATACCCCGCAGACAGCGGACAGTGGTATCAGGGAAAGCATGATCCAATGATTACTGAAGCGGAATATGACCGCGTACAAGCATCGCTAGGTCGGCATGGAAATCCTCGCGCACAGTCGCATGTTGGATTTACCTTTAGCGGTCTCATCCGCTGCGGGGACTGCGGCAGGTCGGTGACAGCCGAAGAGAAGCACCAGGTCATATGCGGCAATTGCAAATTCAAATTTGCGTATCGGCAGCGGGATGACTGTCCACGATGCAAGACGCCGATCGAAAAGATGATCAACCCAAAGTTTCTTCGATACACCTATTACCACTGCTCGAAAAGCGGCAGGTCGGCATGCAGGCAAAAATGCGTGAACGGGTGGGAACTTGAAAAGCAAATTAACGACCACCTTGCCCGCATCCGCATATCCAGCAAGTTCAAGGATTGGGCTATCAAGTACCTCCATGAACTGTATAAAAAGGAAAGCACATCACAAAAAGACATCATCCAGGCCCAACAGAAGGCTTATCAGGAGTGTCTGGCTCAGGTTGACAGTCTTGTGAACCTCAAAACATCGCCAGGCAACCGGGACGGAAGTCTGTTGTCCGATGCCGAATATGCTGAACGCCGGTGCAGGCTACTAAAGGAAAAAGCCGCGTTAGAGGAATTGCTCAATGACGCCGAACACCAGATGGAACAGCAATTGCAGTTATCCGAACAAGTGTTCGAATTCGCTTGCACCGTGCAGGAACGGTTTGCTAAAGGTGACGCTAAAACCAAAGAAGAGATTTTGACGACGATTGGATCGAACCTAACCTTGAAGGACAAAACGCTGTGGATTGAAGCCAGAAAACCGTTTTTTATTCTGGAAGACACGTTGTCCGTCGAAAAGTCGATTATATCACCCATCGAACCCCAAAAAATTAAGGCACCACATGGCCAGAAAACCCCATTACTGTTTCTTCGTCCTTATGTGCGGGGGCAAGGAAACGATGTTCGAACCTTGATGAAAAAAGCAGAGCGAGCAGCCGCGCTCATATATGCTCACTTCAAGAAGGAGTTTGAGAGCAGATCACCGGGCAATGACCGGTGGATGTTTCCAGGTCACGGCTGCAGTATGGGAGATAAAATGAATTAAAGGGAGACGACAAAAGTTGCAGGGTTGGCAAATGTTAATTTAAGACAATTCTACCTCGCGGCTACAGGGCGAGGTCAAAGCTATATGGAAGTCTATATCACACAAGAGTCGGCTGACATTTCTCACATTCGAGAACCTCGGAATTACGGATCAGAATCGTCCCATTCGTCGTGTACGAAAGACCTTTATTCGGGTTATTCTCAAAGCCCAGGTAAATGCACCTTACTTTACGGTTCCGCACTTCCTTGATCGCAGGCTGCAAATCTGAATCCGAGCTTGCCAGAATGATCTCCTTGACCTTGTTGTCGCATGAAAGGCTGACCATGTCGACGGCAATTTTAACATCAACACCTTTCTCCTTGAATACGAGAACCCTCTTCCCTTTTTGTGTTTCTTCCATCTGTCCTCGAACACGCCCGCTCAAAATGACTTCAAAGCCTTGATTTTCAAGGTGCGTTTTGAGTAACCGTTGCTCTGCAATGAGCTGCTTTGACTTTTCCATGCTATCCTCGTGTTCTCTGATCTTTGCAAAATAGAAGGCGGAACGATCAATGACAATACCATTCAGTGCTTTTGCGAATAGAGCCTTAAAATCATATTCGTGCCAGATGGGTTTATCTTTCCCGGCCCCGTTGAAAACAGCCTTGATTTTGCCTTTGAGATTCTCCCCGTCGATGAGAAAGACTGTCTCCATCGATGCCATTCTATCATCAGACAACGCAAAACCCCAGCGGACCTTGCGGCTAGCTGGGGCGTGTATGGCTGAATCTTATGCTAAATCTCACTATAAGTCAAGCGTGATGTGGGGATAAGCATGTATGTATTCAGACGCTGACCTGGCAATGTTCCTGGGTCGCAACCACAGTATGAAAAATAAAAGCAACTAAAAATAGACGGTAAAAGCTGCCTTGGTGGCAAGATACAATCCGACTACCAATCTACGGCAAACTTTACAAGATCTATAATTTTGGGGTTTAAAGGGGCTGCGGATTCCACAAGCTCATTAGCCCTTTTCCATATTCGATACGGTTTGTCGTTCGACGATTTAGGCCTTTGTGCCCAAAATAGATCCTCAAGAGTATCCTCAATGATTAAAATATTCGCAGGATCGGCAAATTGAGCTATACGAGCGTTCGCTCTGTACGGATCAATTGCTATACTTGCAGCGAGTTCCTCTGGAGACCGTCCCCCACCATCCATATCATGGATAATCCGAAACGGTATTTTAAAATGTTTCAGTAAATTCGCAATAGGTGGAATCGTCCACTTCCCTCCGCAAGAGACTACTGTACAATGCAGTCGCTTCTCAATGTTGACTCCGGCTTTCTGATAAAGTCCCACACTATAGGTGAAAAGTGCCATTTCAGAATCCCCTTCAACCAAAAGTGTTCGCTTTCCAAAAAATGCTTCACATACCGTCGGATGAAAATCTAATGCAGCTCGCAACGCCTCTCGGTCTCGATCTGACTCTTCGCCTTGTCCAAAAGGGTCAGCTTTTAACTGAGTAATTTCTGGAGCCGCTTTCGAATTCTCCCGCCTAAAAACAACAAGCGACATGGGATCTTCACCAATATCGATCATAAAGGGCGAATGAGTTGTCAACACAACTTGCCAATCCGGTTTCTTGGAAATCACACTCAAGGACCTTTTAAGGCTACGCATGATATGTGGGTGCATAAAGAGCTCGGGTTCCTCAAATAGGATTATTGTGCTTCGAGTCCTAGTTGGATTTCCATTCTGCTCTGGTATCAATGCCTTTTGAGTTGCTAGCGTCTCCATTAGTGCAAAAACGAGAGACCGTTGTAAACCATTTCCTTGTAGGCCTATCGATGTTTTTGTTTCATCATCGAGCTCAAGTCCTGTATTTGCACCGATAAATTTTTCCGCATCGGGCGTGCTCATACTCAGCAGAACCTTTGCATCAATAATTGACGACAACCGTTCCGTCAGCATTTTCGTCACCTCGCCGACTTTTTGGATTTGATCAGCGCCTTCGGCGGTCAACTTTGCTTGCAATTTTTCTACTGAATTTACCACTTCAGTATATTCCTGTGATGCTTGTATGGCGGGCA
>CAZWWZ010000083.1:0-3564 GCA_964637795.1 uncultured Candidatus Saccharibacteria bacterium
AATCCGTTGCGATCGTTTCGCATAAAGCTCCACAGCTTTCGCTCGAAATTTTACTCAAAGGAAAAACGTGGGAGCGGGCATTTGCCGAGGATTGGCGGAGAACCAAATCCTGGCAACCGGGATGGGAATATGTATTGGATTAAAAATTCATTAAATCTTATGTGACATCCGGTTGAGGATGAATATTATAAATTACGAAGCAGTACGTCCTGTTACCGCAGGACAATACCTGTCTGGCAAAGAAAAACAGCCGATTAATGGCTGTTTTTCTTTAAGATAATTTTAATGATCGTTATGAGATGATGATTTTGCTCGCGTATCATGGGCCCTTCGTCTAGGCCTCTTTCCGGCATTGTTTTCGCGTCCGCGTTCCCGAAATCTTTTCGCATCCGGCAAGGCGCGACGAGGAGACAGTAGCCAGAGCTACGGCTCCGAGGAGCAACGATGCCGGATGCGAAAAGGGACGGAACCCTTCGGGCTGCGGTTTTTTTCCTGGGTACGGCGTCGCTCCTCCTCAATGTAGCCATAGCTACAATTTTTTCGTCGGCTCCTTGCGCGCGGGGAACAGCCCTCGCCGCGCGGCCGGAAAACAATGTCGGAGAGAGGCCGGGTAGGATACTACTCTTGCCAGACAGGGAAATGGGTTCAAATCTCATCGGGTCCACGCGGGCGCAAAAGTCTATTTCGGGATATGTTCCGAAATGTTATAATGAATCAAAACCAATAATAAATTCATGACAACACATAAAGCTGTTTTCTTTAACCTTGAGGCGTGGGCGGAGGAGTATCTGCAAAAAAATCAGGCGCTCGCGGCGGCGGGTGTCGAGGTCGGTTTTGTAAATGGGATAATAGATAAGAATCATCTGGCTGCTGATACGGATTTCGATATCTTGGGAACGTTCGTAGATTCAGCGGCCGACGCGACGGTCGTGAACGCTCTGCCGAACTTGAAGCATATCGCGACCCTTTCGACGGGTTACGATCATATTGATCTTCAGGCGTGCGCTGCTCGCGGCATCACGGTTTCCTATGTACCGACCTATGGAGAGAACACGGTTGCGGAATATGCGTTCGGTCTGATCCTCGCGCTTTCGCGGAAGATCTGCGAAGCAAGAGATCGCATCAAAGAAGAAGGTAACTTCCGTTTGGACGGTTTGCGCGGATTCGATCTGATGGGGCGGACGCTCGGAGTTCTCGGAACCGGCCATATCGGCCAGCATGTGATCCGTATGGCGAACGGGTTCGGCATGAAGGTGATCGCATTCGATGCATTCCCGAATCCTGCGCTCGCGACCGAACTTGGATTCGAATATAAGCCCTTGAACGATGTGCTTGCCGAAAGCGATATTGTGACGATTCATGTGCCATATCTGCCGTCAACGCATCATTTGATCAATGCGCAGAATATCGGGCTCATGAAACAGGGTGCCTATCTCATTAATACGGCCCGCGGCGCGGTTGTCGAAACCGATGCGCTCGTTGCCGCATTGCAGAGTGGCCATCTCGGCGGCGCGGGACTTGATGTACTCGAGGAAGAGGGGATGATCAAGGATGAATTGTTTGCCCTCGTGACCGGCCATGCCGGAGAGCATGACCTTAAAACGGTTCTCGAGGACCATGTCTTGGTCGATATGCCGAACGTCATCATCACGCCGCATAATGCGTTCAATACCAAAGAGGCGTTCACGCGCATTCTTAATACGACCATCGGCAACATTGTCGGTTTTGCGAATGGAACGCCGGTGAATCTTGTAAAAACAAATTAATCATCTTGTCATCGTCTGGGGAGAGCGATGATCCATGCTTCCATGGTGGAAGACATGGATCATCGCCGGAGTTTACCTTGAGGCATCCCACGGGACGAGGGCAACAAAAATCATGAAGGTAAAATCGCTTTCAGCTCGTCCCATTCTCGATTCGCGCGGCATGTGGACCGTTGAGGTTCTGCTTGAGACGAAAAATGGCATCCGCGCCGTTGCATCCGTTCCTCAGGGAAAAAGCACCGGTTCGTCGGAGGCGCGTGCGCTTCCCGCGGAACAGGCGGTAAGAAACGTGAACGAACGGATCGCGCCATGGATGAAGCGGAGCGATTTCAAGGATCAGGCGGCGCTTGATGCGTTTCTCTGTAAATTAGACGGAACGGTTTTAAAGGAGAAACTCGGTGCGAATGCGATATTGCCGGTTTCGATCGCGTACGCCCGAGCGGAGGCCGCCGAAAAGAAGATGCCGCTTTGGAGACATATCCGCGGTTCTCTGTCGTCCTCCGCCCTTGATCGGCGCCGAGGACAGGATCCGGCGGAGGATCGGAACGACATGCTTCACCCGCGCCTTTTCATCAACGTGGTGAACGGGGGATTGCATGCGGGCAATAACCTTGATTTTCAGGAATACCTGATCATTCCTCGATGTCGAACGATTGCGGAGTCGGTCGAGGTTGGCATTGCGACGTACCATGCCTTGGGTGCCACGCTCGAAAAAATGAAAGGAAAGAATGCGGTGAATCTCGGCGATGAAGGCGGCTTTGCTCCGGATTTCAAAAACAATGCCGAACCATTCCAGATTTTGAGATCGGTCGCAAAAAGGCTGCATCTTGAAAAGAAGATCGATTTTGGCATGGATGCCGCCGCTACCGACGTTAAAAAGCTGAGCGATAAGAAATTAGAGGAGACCTATGTCAAACTTGTGAGGGATAATAAACTTATCTATATCGAAGATCCGTTCAATGAAAAGGATTTTTTGGCGTTTGCCTCGCTGAACCTGCATTTTAAGGGGAAGACGTGGATTGCGGGCGATGATCTCACGACGACGAATGTCCTCAATATGGAAAAAGCGCGCGACGAAGAAAGCATTAATGCGGTTATCATAAAGCCGAATCAGATCGGAACCGTGACGGAATCGCTTGATGCGGTGCGGCTCGCGAGAAAATACGGCTGGGCGGTCGTTGCTTCGCATCGAAGCGGTGAAACGGACGATGATTTCATAGCCGATTTTGCCTACGGCGTCCGCGCCGAAGGGTTTAAGCTTGGTGCGCCGGCTCGCGGCGAGCGGATCGCAAAATACAACCGATTGCTTCAGATCGAAAAAGAAAAATAAGAAGAACCCGTTTCAAAAACCTATTTCCCCAGCTGTCATTTCGAGCGGAGTCTGCCCCAAAAATTTTATTCCTTTTTTGCCGTGCGTGTTCCCAGATGCTTCTTGACTATCTTGTCATAGATATCTTCGCGCGTAATGATCCCCACCAGTTTTCCGTTTTCTACGACCGGTAAACGATGAACGTTATGTGCCAGCATCAAACCGCCGGCTTGCAGGATATGGGCATCGGGGCCGATCGTGATGACGGTATGGCTCATATATTTTTCGATCGGCTGTTCGCGAATATCATCAATGTCATCTTCCTGACTTTCCTGATCGATATACGTTTCGAATTCGGATAAATATTCCTCGTAGCGGGGGTAGAGCGCCCGGAAAAGGTCCTTTTCCGTAATGACGCCAAGCAACTGGCCGTGTTCGTCCAGAACCGGCATGCCGTTCAAGCGGTATTCCTGCAATAAAAACGCCGCGTCT
>CAZWWZ010000084.1:0-3514 GCA_964637795.1 uncultured Candidatus Saccharibacteria bacterium
TTATCACCATGACATTCATACAACCTAACAAAAAAAATATTCTGCTTCGTTTCTGCCTGGTACTTATCGTGGTCGGTTTGATGGGCGGGACTTTCTGGTTGATCACGCTGTATAATCAGACGGTCAATTTGAACCATGAGATTTCTGCTGCAAAGGCGGAACTCGATTCGATCGGCGCGGAAAATACGGCACTCAATAACCAGATCGTTACCGCGCTCGGCGATACCGATCATCTGACGGCAATGGCTTCATCTGACGGTCTCGTTATAGCGAAACCACAATATGTGAATGCAGCGCAGTAATGTTTTACTATATACTCATAAGCACAGAAAGATTGCGATGAAGAAATGAAAAACCGAACTCTGCCGCTCATTATAGGGATCATTGCAGCCTATGCATTCCTCCTGTTCCGTATTTCGGAATTGCAGCTTGAAAAAAATGGCTACTATATAGCACGTGCGGAGTCGGAACAGTCGGCTTCTGCGGGGGCGACCCTGAACCGCGGGGCGATTTATTTCACGAACACGGACGGAACGATGCTGCCGGTTGCCATAGATAAGGACTTCCCGACCATCTATGCGGTTCCTACGGCAATTTCCGATGTGGACGAGGCGGCGAACACGCTTGCGCCGGTTTTGAATTTGCCGGTGAGCCAGCTTCAAGCAACCCTCAGCAAGCACGATAGCTATGAACTTCTTGCCGCAAAAGCAGATCCATCGATCGCAAGCGATGTTGCGGCACTGAATCTCCCGGGTATCTATGTCCAGGATGAACCCGCGCGTTATTATCCGCTTAATACGATCGCGGCACAGGTTTTGGGATTCGTAGGGCCGAATGCTTCATCGAACGGGGAAAGCGGCCATTACGGTATTGAGGCATATGATGATGCGGCGCTCGAGAACGGAGATGATATTGCGCTCACCATTGATCCGAACATCCAGATTGAGAGCGAAAAAATACTGCAGAATCTCGTTGCGGCGAACGGCGCGAGTGGTGGAAGCGTCATCGTTGAAGATCCAAAGACCGGAAAGATCCTCGCCATGGCAGGATATCCCACCTTTGACCCGAACAATTACGCATCATCGTCATTCGAGAATTTTTTGAATCCGACGGTCCAGTCGATCTATGAACCGGGATCCATCTTCAAGGTGATCACCATGGCCGCGGGTATTGATGCCGGGAAGATTACGCCAGACACGACTTATGATGATCCGGGAACGTTGCATGTGGATGGAGCCAAGATAACGAACTACGATCTTGATACGCACGGCCCCTATGGTCCGCATACGACTATGACGCAGGTCATTGAACATTCCATCAATACCGGCGCTATTTATGCGGAGAACCAGATCGGCAATGCTGTTTTCGAGGATTATATGAAAAAATTCCGCATTGATCAGCCGACCGGCATCGATCTTCCCGGCGAGGTTAATGGTACGATCAACGGATTGACGGCAAATGCGCCGCAGGTGAATTTCGATACGGTCGCCTACGGCCAGGGCGTCGCCGTAACGCCAATCGAACTGATCACGGCGATGGGTGCGATCGCGAACGGAGGTATCATGATGCGTCCCTATATTCATGCCAATTTGTCGCCTCAAACGGTAGGAAGGATCATTGCGACATCCAGCGCCGCGGAAGCTACGCAAATGATGGTTGATGCCGTTGATCTTGCCCAGGTCGCGAACATCAATGGTTATTCGCTGGCTGGAAAGACGGGAAGCGCCTTTATTCCCGATCTTGTGCATGGCGGTTATACGAACCAACTCATCGATTCCTATATTGGGTTTGGGCCAACATCCAATCCGCGCTTTATTGCGCTGATCAGGCTGAACACTTTGCCCGAGACGGCGCTTGCCGCGCAGAGCGTGGTGCCGGCGTTCAAACAGCTTTCGCAATATATCATCAACTATTACAATATTCCGCCGGATCGGACCACTGCCGACGTTATCCCTGACTGCCCTGATCTGATCTGCGGAAAATAAGAGTTCTACGAATCTCATGGAATCAACCGCTGTTAAAATTATCCGTCCCGTCCTGATGTCCCTTTCGCGTCTTACGGTTGCGCGCTATCATCCGCGCGTGATCGGCATCACGGGAAGCGTGGGAAAGACATCCGCTAAGCGCGCCGTTTTTGCCGTGGTTAAAAAGGTCCGCCGCGTGCGCATGGCGGAAGGAAATTTGAACAATGAACTGGGGATGTCGCTTACGATCCTCGGCGACTGGAGCGATGAAGAGCTGAAGATGGTGAGCCATGACCAGCCCACGGGTACGGCGAAATTCCGTAAAATGGCATTCTGGCTTAAGGTCATTTTTTCCGGTGCATGGCGGATTATAGTAAAGTCGAAAAATTATCCCGAGGTCCTTATTTTGGAATACGGTGCGGATCGTCCTGGCGATATTCTGCGTCTGATGCGGGTTGCGCGGCCCGATATCGGTATGGTGACCGCCGTCGGCGACGTTCCGGTACATGTTGAATTCTATGCCGGTCCGGAAGACGTAGCGCGCGAAAAGGCGCGACTGATCGAGCGGTTATCACCGGGCAATTTTGCGGTGCTGAACCATGATGATGATATGGTCGACGCTTTGCGGGACCACACACGCGGACGCGTGATGACCTACGGCTTTAATGAGGGTGCCGATCTGCGCATCGGTCGGCTTGAAAATCGCGTGGCCGAGGATGTTCCCGTGGGGATTTCCTTCAAATTGGAATATGAGGGAAGCTCGGTTCCGATCCGTATCGATGGTGTTTTCGGCGAAGTTTCGGCATACGCTGCGGCAGCTGCGGCATGCGTCGGTTTGATCTTCGATATGAACCTTATTACCATTTCGGAGGCGCTCGTGGAATATGTTCCCGCGCCATCACGCATGGAGCTCTTGCCCGGCATCAAGCGGACGCTCGTCATCGACGATGCGTATAACGCCAGTCCGCTGTCCATGCGGGCGGCGATCGACACGTTAAAAGGTTTGCCTGCACCGCGGAAGATCGCGGTGTTGGGCGATATGCTCGAGATCGGAAAGTACACGATCGAGGCGCATGAGAATGTCGGTTCCCGAGTTGCGGATGCTGCAAATATACTTATAGCCGTCGGTGCCCGCGCGAAGTTTATCGCTGAGTCGGCGCGTGCCGCTGGTATGAAGAAAGAGGATATCCATTCTTTTGAAACGGCCGATGATGCGATCCAGCCTTTGGTGGATCTCATGAAAAGAGGGGATCTCGTACTGGTGAAGGGGTCGCACGCCATGGGACTCGACGCAGTCGTCCGCGCTATCACCGCGGAACCCGTGGCGACCGAGGAAGCTTAAACCCCGCCTCGTTTTTAGTCGTTCTCCCCAAAGAGGTGATCCATGCTTTTGAACGATTATTTTGGGAATTAAATATGTTGTCAGTCCGACTTGGTTCCTTGCCCTGTTTAAAATTTGTACTTATAATCTTCCTGCATGCCGCCATCGTCTAGCCTGGTCTAGGACACGTGGTTCTCATCCACGAAACTCGGGTTCGAATCCCGATAGC
>CAZWWZ010000085.1:0-3484 GCA_964637795.1 uncultured Candidatus Saccharibacteria bacterium
ATAGTTTCACGGTCAAAAAAGGTATTCCCGTGAAATGGGTGATCGATTCGCAGGATGCCTACACCTGTTCGGCAAGCATCCGGATGCCGGCATACAATATTGCGCAATTCCTCCAGGCAGGGCAGAACGTGATCACCTTCACGCCGACACAGACGGGAAATATACGTTTCACCTGCGGTATGGGTATGTTCTCGGGAACGTTTACGGTCGTAGAATAAAGGTTTGTAGTCAGGCATGGTAGAATTAATCTAAAGTAACAGTTAAAAAACAAACATGAAATATACTTGTCCTATGCATCCGGAGATCGTTCAGGATCATCCCGGTCGTTGTCCTAAATGCGGTATGGATCTTGTTCCCGTGGAGCAGATGAAAAAAAAGAATGTGCAAACAATGCCGCATGATATGGCTATGGATCATGCGAAAAACGCAACGGGATCACCCACCGTAAAAAAGATAACCTTCGGCATTGGAGGTATGCATTGCGCTTCGTGCGTATTGCTGAATGAGCAGGCGATCAAGGAGGTGAAAGGCGTGCAAGATGCTTCGGTGAATTTTGCACTGCGACAGGCGAGCGTATCTTTTGACGAAAAGGTGACGAACGAAAAAGCGATACATGAAGCCGTCACAAATGCCGGCTATCGCGTGGAAGATATGGGCGGAATGGATCATTCGATGCGGCATGCGAATGAAAAAAGGGAAGTGGAGGAGATGAAACGAACTGCAGTTTGGGCGATCGTCCTTGCCGGTATCACAGCGATACTTGCAATGGCGAATATTCGATTCGGAATTTCCGTGGCGGGAATCGATGCGTCGGTTATCGTGCAGATGGTTCTGAGCGCCATCGTCATTTTTGGTTTCGGGCGGGAATTTCATATCGGTATGATCAGGAACTTGCAGCGTCTTCGGGCGGATATGGACACGCTGGTCTCGATCGGGACAATCGCTGCGTTTGCATGGAGCGTTTACGGTCTTGCGACCGGTCGCATGGATTCGTATTTCGAAACAGGTGCGGTCGTTACGGCGCTTATCCTGCTCGGACGGTATTTCGAGGCGAAGAGCCGCGGAGCTGCGGGGGAGGCAGTGGAAAAACTTATGCAGCTCGGTGCTAAATCAGCGCAGGTTTTGCGTGATGGCGAGGAAAAAGAAATTCCCATCGCCGATGTCGTGGTCGGCGATATTCTGCGTATTCGGCCCGGTGAAAAGATTCCCGTAGATGGTGAAGTGGTTTCCGGTGGAACGAGCATCGATGAATCGATGTTGACCGGCGAAAGCATGCCGGTCGGCAAAGGTGTTCACGATGAAGTGTTCGGGGCGACGCTGAACGTGAGCGGAAGTTTCGACATGAAAGCGACGAAGGTCGGGAGCGAGACGATGCTCGCGCAGATCGTGCAGATGGTATCGGACGCGCAGACGCAAAAAGCGCCGATAGAACGGCTCGCGGATAAAATTTCATCTGTGTTCGTGCCGATCGTCCTCACGCTTGCGGCAGCGACGTTCGTGATCTGGTTTTTTGTGACGCACAATATCGCAGAGAGCGTGACGTCAGCCGTTGCGGTGCTTGTGGTGGCATGTCCATGCGCCTTGGGGCTTGCAACACCAACGGCCATTATGGTCGGCACCGGCGAAGGTGCGCGGCGCGGCGTGCTTATTAAAAACGGTTCATCCCTCGAGAAAGGGAAGAAAATTGATATAGTGATTTTTGATAAGACGGGTACGCTCACCGAGGGGAAGCCGGAGGTCACGGACATCGTTGTCGCCTCTGGCATTGCAGAGGAGCATCTCCTTACGCTTGCCGCAGGTGTAGAAAGCTTTTCCGAGCATCCGCTTGCGCGCGCTGTCATGGAAGAGACAAAGAAAAGACATTTAGCACCGCTTGCCATCAGTGGTTTCTCCAATATTGCCGGAAAAGGAATCGAAGGAATTGCCGGCGGAAAGCGAGTTGCGGTTGGAAGCATTCATTTCGTCATAGAGCAGAATATCCCGTTGGGTTCATTGGAAAAAGACATCACCCGGCTCCAGTCGGAAGCGAAAACGATCCTTGCGATCATCGAGGGTAAGGATTTTATCGGCGTGCTTGCGGTTGCCGATGCGGTCAAGAGCGATGCTGCGGCGGCGATAAAAGCATTGAAGCATATTGGCATAAAGACCATGATGATCACGGGGGATAACGAAACCACAGCGCATGCGGTCGCAAAGATGCTCGATATCGATGATATTATCGCGCATGTTATGCCGCAGGATAAAGCCGCAGAAATAAAAAAACTTCAGGCGCAGGGATCGAAAGTTGCGTTCGTAGGGGATGGTATCAATGATGCGCCCGCGCTTGTGCAGGCGGACCTCGGCATCGCGATGGGAACCGGTACCGATATCGCCATCGAAGCGGGGGATGTCGTGCTCGTAAAAGGAAGTCCCATGAAGGTTGTCGAGGCGATCACGCTCTCGCAACGGACATTCAGAACCATCCAGCAGAACCTTTTCTGGGCGTTCTTCTATAATGTCGCGGCGATCCCGCTTGCTGCATTGGGATTCCTCAATCCGATGATCGCGGCGACAGCGATGGCGGCGTCGAGCGTCAGTGTCGTCGGAAACAGCCTGCGGATCAGACACGGAAAGATAGCGACGACCTAATAATCTATTGTGACAATATGCGCGCACATATAAGCGAAACATCGACCGCTTATATCGGTTTTTAGAGCGCGGTGCGGATGAATTCGACGCCGATCGCCATGAGGATAAGGCCCATCATTTTGCCGAATATCACAACCTCTTTTTTACCGAATACTTTCAGAATGTATGGCGCAAGGCAGAAGACGATATAGTTTATAAGGAGATTAGCGAGGATACCCGCAAGCGTCAGGAGGTATCCGTATTCTTTGGCGAGAATGATGACCAAGCTGATCATACCCGGTCCCGCAATGAGCGGTGTCGCAAGCGGTATGATGCTCGGTTCTTTTTCGTTTTCCGGTTCTTCTTTCTTTGTATTGAATTCTATGCCGAAAAGTATCTTGAACCCAAGCGCCAAAAGAACCAGCCCCCCGGCGATGCGAAAACTTCCTATGGATATCTCGAAGACGTTTAGGATCGCATTTCCAAGGAGCATGAAAATGATGAGAATGGCTCCGGCATAAAGAATGGCCGATCGGGCGAATTTTTCTTTTTGTTCGCGATCAAGCGAATGGGCGAAAGTAAGAAAGAACGGAATGTTGCCCACGGGGTCCATGACGCCGAAGATCGCAAAGAAAACCTGATAAAATAGGATCATCATCTTTTTGATTTTACCATAAGGGAAAAACGTTTCATGATAGCCGGATCTTTTCGGTGCGCGGGGACGGGCGGTTTATATTTCCCATAACATATCTTTCCGGTGCCGATATTCGTTGCCGACAAGGAAGAGCACCGCGGCATCAAGAAAGGTAATGAACCAAAGGAGAATTGATGGCGTCAGGATCGAGACCAAGTTGACGTAGCAGCAAGTTAGCTTGCG
>CAZWWZ010000086.1:0-3473 GCA_964637795.1 uncultured Candidatus Saccharibacteria bacterium
CAAAAACGAGGTTCGATTCGCGGAGCGGCAAGGTGACATCCGCCGCCATTTCGGCCTCAAGTTTTTTAAGTTCGGCTTGTTTATCCATGTATATAGTATAACTCATTTGGAATTATCGAAGTCGAACTTCGATAATTCCGAAAACGCCTCTCATAAAGGCAACGGTTCCTGATTCGGCGTTTCATGTTAGAATATGAGAATAATATTATGGCTTTCATCTCGCTTATCTCTCTTGTCCTCGGATTTCTTCCGGGGTTCGCATGGCTCATCTTTTATGTAAAAGAAGAGGAAACTCATCCGGAGCCGAGATGGCTCATTCTTTTTGCATTCGCAGCAGGCATTGCATTCGGACTCATCGCTGTCGTCTTTGAAGGCCTTGTGACCAACGCCGCAGCAGGCTTCGGCATCAGCGAGTTCTCGATCGCGGCTCTCGTCGTCTTTGCGCTCATCGAAGAAACCATGAAATTCTCCGCGGCCTACCTCGTCATCGGAAAAAGCCGGATCGCGCGCGATCCCGTCGACCTTATGATCTATCTCATCGTGGCGGCACTCGGTTTCGCAACGCTCGAAAACGTCGGCGCGCTCACGACCTTCCTGCTCACGGCTCATGGCGCGGTGATAACCAGTTCCTTTGTCGCAAGTTTCGCAGAAGCGCTTTCTCTCCGCTTCGTCGGGGCGACGCTCCTCCACTCCCTCACCTCCGGAATCGTCGGCTATCATTGGGCTCTCGGCGTGCTTCGTGGCAAAGTAAAGCGCTATCTCACCATGGGACTCGTGATCGCAGCCGTATTGCACGCCTTCTTTAATTTGCTTATACTGAACTATGGAAGTTTCACGTATGCACTTATATTTCTTACGCTTCTTGGTTTCTTCGTATTGAGCGATTTTGAAAAACTAAAAGCGACGCCGCAATAAGTCGAATAAACATTGTCCCTTTTCCCGGATCCCGTTTTTCAACGAGGCAACGGGAAATACCAAGGACACAAAATGATAAACTAACAAAAAAATTATGGATGTTTCAGAAGAAAAATTTTTCGAGAAGCTCGCCGGAGCGGAATCAGACCCTAACGAATCGTACGAGGTTGAGCTCACGAGAGCCGCAACCGATGCCGGGGCGGTAATGGCCGCCAAACCAAAAATGGCAAAACCGAAGATCATCGAATCGAAAGATTCCGTCGTGGCATGGGATGACAGCGAACCGGAAGGTCAGCTTACCGTTGATGTCTACCAAACAGAAAACGATATCGTTGTCGAATCTGCGATTGCGGGCGTTCGACCCGAGAACATTGATATCCAGGTAACCGCCGACTCGATCTCGATCCGAGGATCGCGTCAGCGCGAAAAAGAAGTGAACGACGAGGATTATCTCTATCAGGAATGCTATTGGGGCCGTTTTGCCCGCTCCATCATCCTCCCCCAGGAAGTCGATCCCGAAGGCGCAAACGTCACCTTTAAGAACGGCATTCTCACGGTTCGGCTTCCGAAAGTCAACAAGAAGAAATCAAAGAAACTGAAGGTCAGCTTAGATTAAAGCAGGGATCTATCTCAAAAATAGTTTATCCGGCTCTCGCGGTTATTTTCGGCTCCGCGAAGCGAATTCCTCCTTGAAAGAGCGTTGCTATTCCATCGTCAGAAGCTCGTTCCGCTCGCTCGAAAATCCCTCGCGATATCCGAATGCCTATTTTCGAGATAGATCCCGGTTTCTCGAAGATTATAAATAAAAAACGAGGCTCTTGCTAAAATCTTCGTTTCATAATATACTTTTCCCCATGAGACAATGTGAAGTATGCACCAAGGCGTCCAAGATGGTTGGACACAGGATCAAGCTCCGCGGAAAATACAATCCCACGAACTGGTCCAGAAAATACCCCAATCTTCAGTGGGGCATTGTTGATGGTAAACGGGTGAAAATGTGCACCGGCTGCATCAAGACCCAGCACAAGATGCCAAGAGCAAAAGCAGTGAAGGAAGCGAAAGCTACGGTATAGTAAAAAAACGAACTTATCAGTTCGTTTTTTTAGTGGTATCATCTATACGCGAAATGACGGGCTTGCCCGCCGCAAGTTTCAGCGAAAACGGGCCGTAGTATACCGGTAGTACGAGCGCATGGGGTGCGTTTAGACCGGGTTCGATTCCCGGCGGCCCGACGACTTCGAGTTTCCAGTTTTTTGAAACACGATCGCGTGGCATAATGCTTTCTGAAGGTATGCGAAGACGAACCCTTCAGAAAGCATTATGCCACGCAAGATGACAGTGTTTCGAGAAAGAAACTCTCCGTTCATAGAAAATCACAAAACATATCTGAATTTTGTGATTTTCGGAAAGTAAAAGTCAGATGTCGAAAAGTTTCGAACTTATTAAAAGAAAGATATTTGCCATACAATACTCCCATGGATAATCGTGAACTTTATGTGAGCAACGCGAAAAACGAACTGACGGAATGCCTGGTCTATCGGGAACTCGCACGGCGGGAAAAGAATCCCGAGAACAAAGCCGCGCTCGAAAAGCTTTCAATGCAGGAACATGGTCATTATCTTTTCTGGAGGGATCTTGCCGGCAACCCGGACATAAAGCCGGAACGGCACGCCGTCTGGGGAACCATCCTTCTTCGCGACATCCTCGGCATCACGTTCATCACGAAATTCGCAGAATCCCACGAGAAGGATTCCGTCGCGACCTACCGCGCCATATTATCCGCGATCCCCGACGACAAAAAACCGCAACTGCGTGCGATCATCGATGACGAGCAATCGCACGAACAGGCGCTTATCGCGCAACTCAAGGAAAAACGCATCGCCTATATCGGGTTCATCGTTCTCGGACTCGCGGACGCGATCGTGGAGATCACCGGCACTCACGCGGGATTCCTTGGTGTCACGGGATCGACGCTCATCGCCGGAGTTTCAGGCGTCATCGTCGGATTTGCGGCGGCGATCTCCATGGCATCCGCATCATATCTCCAGGCGAAGCAGGATCTCGAAAAATCGCCCTTCGTTTCGGCCGCCGCGACCGGCATATCGTATCTCTGCTCCGTCATCTGCCTGGCACTCCCCTACTTCCTTATCCGAACCATGTTCGTTGCGTTCGCGACCTCAACATCCGTGGGCATTTTATTGATCGCAGGATTCACCTTTTACGGCGCCATCGTCTTCGACCGGAAATTCTGGAATGAGTTCGGGGAGGCCGTGACGCTCATGCTCGGAACCGCCGTCGCGACATTCTTCGTCGGCACCATCGTGGGAAAAATATTCCACCTGAACGCAGGGAATTTCTAGAAGAAAGGGGCTTATACTGCTCTCTTCGTTATTCGTTCTCCCATCGAGATTCCTCGGCAGGCTCGGAATGACAAATAACTCAAGTCTGCCAGGAGAAATTCGATCTGGATCCCGACATTCGCCTGAACGACAAGAAAAACAGTACCAAAAAACCGCGCTCACGCGCGGCTCTTTGGTTAAACCCCGTCTGACCTCTGG
>CAZWWZ010000087.1:0-3456 GCA_964637795.1 uncultured Candidatus Saccharibacteria bacterium
ACGTTCTGGATCGGTTCGGGAAGCTTCATCATATGTGCTATTTTAGCATGTTTCATACGTCATTCCGAGGGGTTTACAAAATCGTGTCATCCTCAGGCTTGGCCCGAGGATCCGTGTTCAAGGTTTAAAAAAGAGCAAAGAAGCACGGATACTCCGCCTTCGCGGAGGATGACGTATAATATGGCTATGATCCAGCGTGGCGTTGCTTCTTTCGGGCTTGATTACGGCCATTGCCCGCCGTGGCTTTTTCTGCGCATGGTGAAATTGGGCCGCGAGATGATAGAGGTGCTTATTGCGGAATATGGGCCGGAAGAATTCATTCGACGCATCGCGGATCCGGTTTGGTTTCAGTCCCTGGGCACCGTGCTTGCGTTCGATTGGAACGCGTCGGGCCTTACGACGATTTTGACGGCGGCGCTTAAAGAAGCGATCCGTGGCCAGGAAAAAGATCTTGGCATTTTTATCTGTGGCGGCAAAGGGAAAACCTCGCGCAAGACGCCGGACGAGATTCAGGAATGGGGTGCGCGGCTTGCTCTGCCTGGCGTGCAGGCCGACAATCTTGTCTACAATTCAAAGATGAGCGCGAAAGTGGACAGTGCGCTCGTGCAGGACGGATTCCAGCTTTATCATCACAGTTTTTTCTTTTCCCTTCGAAAAAATCCGGTGGCTGTTTCTGGATCTGGTTCCGGGCAGGCGCAGATCGGTGCGTGGGCGGTGGTTCAACAGGGGATGAACGTGGAAAAAGGTTCGGCGCGTCGCTATCACTGGTTCTCGGAAGATATCAAGGATCTTATCAGCGAACCACATTCCGGCATCTCGTCGCAGGCGGTTCTGAAAACGGTGCTTGATATGACGTCGCATCGGAGCGAGAAGTCGCGCGAGATCTCGACCGAACTTACGCAGGCGGGCTATGCGCCGCTCATGAAGGACATCAATCTGCTCAGAAAATATTCGACGCCGTTGTCGCAGATGGCGAAATTCGGTGATCATAATGGGCGACAGCTCACGCTCTTGAACCTTGAAACGCGCGAGTTCAAGAGCCATCCTGTGATCTACGATGATTTTTCGAAGAGCAAATATTTAGAGAAAGTGCTCGCGACCGTCGCGGACCAGAAGCCGAAAACGTATGAGGAATTTGTTGCCATGAAGGGCGTCGGGCCGAAGACCGTGCGTGCGCTCGCGCTCGTGGGAGAGGTGATCTACGGTGCTTCGCCGTCATATGAAGACCCGGCTCGCTACAGTTTTGCGCACGGGGGCAAGGATGCGACGCCATATCCGGTGGATCGTGAAACCTACGACCAAACGATCGCTATTTTGAGCCGCGCTGTGCAAAAAACGCATTTGTCGCCCACCGAAAAACAGAAAGCGATCGGAAGGCTTCTTTCGTCATCCTGAGCGGAGCCTGCCCCGAGAATTTTTGAGGGGCGAAGGATCTCGAGAGATTTACCATAAGATATGGAATGAAACTTTCCGTCGTGGTCCGCGGAGGCGGACCGTCCGTGCTTCGAACGAACAATAGGAAGCACGGGTCCTCGGGCCAAGCCCGATGATGACGGAAAAGGAGATATCCCTCGCAAAGTTTTGGATGACCCCGGAACAGGATGACTTCAATGTAGCAAAAAAACAATTTATGCTATAATTTTCATATGGACACACTTATTCACGCAGACATTTTCTTTTTTGTGACGACGATCGCGGTAGTCGTCATCACGATCGCCCTTACGGTCTTGATCGTTTATCTCGTGAAAGTTTTTCGGAATCTGCGGAAGATCACCGATGAGGTCACGGAGGAAACGATCCTCCTTCGAAAGGATATCGCCGATCTACGGAGCGAGGTCCGTGAGCGGGGATCTCAGGCGATGGGTGCCATGGATTGGTTCGGAAGGTTTTTTGGTAAAGCGAAGAAATCAAGGTCGAAAAAGAAATCTAATTAGCAAAATCATGCCAATAAAGAAAAAAGCAACGATGCGTCATTCCGTGGAGGTCGGTACGGGTATTGCGGCAGGTATCGCGGGCGCGCTCGCCGGCGGATATCTTCTCTATAAGAGAACGAAGCCCCAGCAAAAGCAGGCGAAAGCGTGGGTTCTGAAGGCTCGCAAGGAAGCGGCCGTTGAAGCGAAGAAAGCGAAGCTGATCGGCGAGAAGGAATACCACCGGATCGTCGAAAAAGCCATCAGGCATTATGGTGCGATCGAAAAAGTCGGTGCGCCGGAGATCGCTTCGGTCATTCGCGACGCAAAAGCGGAGTGGAAACATATCGAGGCTGAAGCCAAGAAGGCGGCAAAATCAGCTCCGGTCACAAAGAAAACCGTGAAGCGTCCTGCAAAGAAGGCAGCGAAGAAGACAGTGAAAAAAGTTGTCCGGAAATAAAGTTTAAATTTCTTTGCAAAAAATCCCGCTGCGGCGGGATTTTTGTTGTAGCGATGGAAATGCCAAAGTTTTCTCTGTCATCCTCGATCTAGTCGAGGATCCGTGCTTTATAAAAATATCGAAAGCACGGATGGTCCGTCTCCACCGACGATAACGGAAGAAAATATCATTATCCGCTTTGCGAACGAAACAAGCTTGGTCGATCATTCATCTCCGTGAAAACGGGAGATCTAGCATAAGAAACCTGGATCCCCGCCTGCGCGGGAACGACAGATTCTCAACTTTCGGAAACAGGGACGTTATTCGTACCTGAGCGCCTCAATGGGGCTTTTTTTCGCAGCTTGGCGTGCGGGATAGAGACCGAAGGCTACGCCGCAGGCGGTTGAAACAAGAACGGCGATGAGAACCGCCGAAAGCGGGAACTCGAACGTCCAGCCGCCAGCGACGACGTGAGAAAGAACAAGCCACGCGAGCGCGGTGACTGCGGCACCGACCGCGATGCCGATAATGCCACCAAGGAAGGTGAGCATGACGGACTCGATGAGAAATTGCTGAAGGATATCGCGATCGGTCGCACCGACGGCTTTTCTGAGGCCGATCTCGCGCGTGCGTTCGACGACGGAGACGAGCATGATGTTCATGATGCCGATGCCGCCGACCACGAGCGAGATAGAGGCGATCGCCGCGAGGAAAAGCGTGAGGACCGATGTGATACTGCCAAGAAGCGAAAGAATATCCTGTTGGGTTTCGATCGTGAAATCGTCCTTGCTTGATGTTGTGATGCCATGGTTGTGTTCGAGCACGGATTCAATGCGTGATTTTACGAACGAGATGTCATAGGAAGAATTGGCCGATGCAAAGACGTAATTGAAGTAGGTGATACCGAGCATCTGGCTTTGGGCGACCGTGATCGGAACAATGACGAGGTCGTCCTGATTCACGCCGCCCACTCCCGTTCCCTTGGCAGGAAGGACGCCGATGACGCGGAAGCTTGTGTTCTTGAGCCGGATATCCTTCCCGACAGGATTCATGTTCTTGCCGAAGAGCGTGGTTGCGAGATCAGATCCGATGACCGCGACGTGATTG
>CAZWWZ010000088.1:0-3399 GCA_964637795.1 uncultured Candidatus Saccharibacteria bacterium
ATCACACCGGACGCAGAGAACGTACAAGGGTGCAATGCCGCTCGGCATTGCACCACTTTCTCCGGTAGTGCGCGATGGTGCAATGCCAAGCGGCATTGCACCCTACTCGCTAGCGACACTGCTGCCGGTCAGAGGTCCGGTCTTGGCCGGGAGCGGAATGACGGCTGTGCGGCTTGGGTGAGGCCAGACCAGACCATGGCATTGGAGCCGCCGCCAGCCTCGGCCCAAAGCGGGCCTGGCATCGTCTGCTGAGCCCGGTGCGTCGTGTTGCAGGCGGCGGGCAATGCCACGTACGTACTGCGGGCCGATCACTCTGGAATATTATACAGGGCTTTGACTGCCTTGAGGCAGTTCGCTTTATTGACCTTCGATCGTCCGCTTCTCGACTTAGTTTCATCCACGCAGTGGAATATGTTCCAAATCAAGCGAAATTTCGCTCGCTCCAATGACGGCTCCCAGTCTTCTCTTTTCCTCCACTCAAATCCCCATCTATGGCAGATTATCGAAAAGAGGTGCCGATTTAGCGTCATTACAAGCGTATTAACCACTGCTGCGACATCTTGTAGCTGTTCATACCTTAGTACGATACGAACAGGTTTTCTAAATCGTTTAATGTCGAGTTGAACCGCGTTCCTCCCTGCGAGTAGCCCATCAGCGTGCGCTATTCCGTGCCTCAGCTGGCAGACAATCTCAAACTGATCAAGAAGGCTTTTGAATATCTTGTCATCCAGATTGATCCCGATAAAATCCCGACATGCACGAGTGAGCTCATCCTTAGACGCAAGGGATGCGTGCTCAAAAACGCTCCTGCTGAATCCTGACTGACCATGCCAAAGCAGTCCCCCTAGATTGATTGTCCTTTTTGATGCGGCCGATCGTGCTAGCGGGCAGAGCTCGATACAGGCAGATAGAATTGCTCTGAAATATGCCTCTGCGGCTGACACGATCCCGATGACGAGCAGTCGCCCAAGAAAATCGGAGTCCAACAGGCGTTCCGGAGTACCGTAACGCAATATTTCCCGAATACTTCGATAGTACATATCGACCGGTGCGTCAAGAGATTCTTCTCGCAGGTAATCCCCCAGTGGACCTAGCCTGCTGGTCGGAGGGAGTTCATTGACATAATCAACAACGTTCATTCTTAAGCCACATGCTCTTCTGCACAATTCGCAATGTGCGTTGCCCGAACAGGACCGATAAACTTTATGCTCCTCAAATTGACCCTAGCCGTATCGATCAATATGTCCTTTATCTTTCGTATATTAGAATTTTTCTTTATTCTAGTCACCATACGTGGGCTGAGGGGGAGAACCGATATATCTTGATTGACAAGATCGTCATACAACGAACTTGTCTTAAGCTGAGTTCCACAGTTTTGACAAAACTTGGCCTGCTCGCTGGCGCGCTCGGCCCCACAATTCTGGCAGTGAGGTAACGTGAGACGAAAGAGAGCGGGGAAACGACCCGGCCTCGCAAGGCTCTCAGGCGCGATCCGGGGCCACGCCTGGTGTGTCTGCGCCTTGAACGCGGTGACAAACGCCGAGACGCTCTTGGCTCGGCGGCCAATTATGGCGTTCTCTGTTATAAGGTCACCAAAGTGAACCATATATAACTCGAACACGCCCTTAATGCCACGACTGTTTTGGCCTACAGGCATCAACAGTCCAGCATATTGAAGGAAGCCAATGACTTTATCTATCTCAGGTTGAATCGGCTTCTTTATTCCAACTTCTAACGCTTGGTTATCGTCAGGCTTGTCCTTATTAAACTCCTTGATGGTCGCCACGATCCGATAATAGATTTCCCGCCCCGTCTCGACGAACACCTTATATGCGGGCAACTTGTAAAGTAAGGAGTCATAGACATTGTGCGATAGTTCCCGGCCCTGCTTAGCGATGTCCAAGAGTTTCCGACGATCTATAGTGGCGCCGGAGGAGAACAACGCCGCCTCATCATGATAAATTGTTCTGAGCATGTTTAAGAATGATCGAGGAATCCCGAACGCCGCGAAAGAGAGGAATTCTAAGGCCTCGGGTGTAGCGGATAGCGCCTTCGGGAGCTCGCCCCCAAAGCGCTTAACGGCCATCGTACGCATAAATTCAACGTATGCGGAGCGGTCAGGTCTTATCCAGACGTCGATTTGCTCGGCGTCATGCCCCACGTGAAAAGTGGGAGAATGAGCCGTTATGCCTGGATAAATAGCTGCCTTCGGTGATATCTCTTTGCTCTTCACCTCTCGAAAAAACTCGAAGAAATCTTCCTGCTGCCTCGGTGAAAATGCATGGGCCGCATCGTCCAACAGTAGAACGCAGCGAACGAGCCCATTTTCACTTAGAACATCACTAATATTACTGACTAATCGGTCTGTTGTATAGTAATCGGACTCTGAGCCAAGGTCAATCTTCCCAGCCTCAATATCGGCGAGCATGGCTGTAACGCGTGGCCACGTTGGAATAGTGTCGGGCACTCTGTAACGTCCAGCAAGTTCGAGGCTGGAGAGCACGCCCTCATAGATCTTCAGATTCAGCCACATCCTGAACCAGAATGCGGCATTGGGCGTATTGGCATAAAGCGGTTCAAGTTTCAAAGACAACTTGAAGTTGACATATACTGGAAGAGTGCTAGCGTCGGGACTCCGCAACAATCCATAATAGGCCTTGAGCATAAGCGTGGTTTTACCACAGCCGCGAGGGCCGACTAAGAGCTTCGCGCCACCAACGGACAGACGGCGAACAATGCTCTCCTCATCCGGGTGAACTGCACTGATCTCAAGGAATTTTGGTTCTGGTATATACTCTGCTTGCTCAACGAAATTTTCATCAAGCGGGAGCTCATCCGGATCGGTATCGTTCAGTTGATCAAGAGGGTGCAACACCATGCCTGATTCGACGCCTCATTTCGGCGATCCTTTCTAGCCAAGCAGCTTACCCCGCCCAGCAAGCCGTAGCAAGCAAGGGTACAGTGCGGCTTGACACTGCACCACCCTCATTCGTCAGGCGGACCATGCGGCGAACCGCGTGTCCCAAAACTTTTGAATCTTGCACCACGCGGCGGGTCCGCTCGCCACCGAGGCCGTGTGAAAACGCGGTTCCCGGCCATTGCCGCACAGTATCCGATCGTTGGGGATGATCTGGACACGCGAAAGGTTCAAAACGGCGCCAGACTGAGCAATTAGATTGCTTGTTGCCGTCACGGTTCGGCGTTTTCACACAGTCTCCACCCTTTGTCGTCGGAAGTGCCTCCCCGGCATGGCGTCCGCTTTGGAGAACCGCCGCATTGGCCGGCACCGGCGAAAATGGGCGCGGAGCCGCCGTCGATTCCCCGAACTTCCCGCCGCCGCCCCTCTTCTCCGCCTCATTGCCGAATCCTGGTCCGGCCCCCCACATCGCCCCCCTGCAT
>CAZWWZ010000089.1:0-3314 GCA_964637795.1 uncultured Candidatus Saccharibacteria bacterium
ACGTTGACAGAATATTTTTTTGGGTTTATTAAAAATATGTGGGAGGAGAAAGATGGACAAGTGTGTCTGCTACACGCCGAGCCCGGAGGAATGGTCCTCGGTAGCTCAGTCGAAAACTTTTCTTTGTGAGATCTGGAAGGGGATTCCCGACTTGGACTTCATCACTTCACGATCCGCAACCGGACATGTTGCCTTGAAGGTCGAGGGGGACGATCTCTATGTCTGGATACATCCTTCGGTCGTTAAGCGCCTCAAACAAGCGGAGCCCATGCCTTTTCTTAAGGCGTTTGGGCGGAGACTTCCCGGAGAAAAAGTGAATTTCATTCTCGTCGAAGAAGCCGAGGACGGAAGTCCACTCGAAGAGATGATCTCCTGGGCGCAGGACTTCAACGGTCAGCAGCTGACCAAGGCGCGCCGCCATCGGACTCGATCGGCAACATAAAGCCATCATCAACCACAAGGTCGTAAAGCAAGAGAGCATTGACCCGCTCTCATTTTTTTACCGCGTTTGAATGCAAGCCCCATCTAGGATGCCTCAGACCCCTTATTCGAGGAGATCCACTTTATGGAATTTTGACAAAATAGTGGCGGGGCATTACCTTTGAGGCAGGTGATCCGCGAGATTCTTGCGGGAAGGAGGAAACATGCAGAATGCAGCATGGTCTGCCATCCGAAAATGCTTCGGCATGGTGTTGCTGGCGATCAAGGTCATTATCTGGTTCGTCTTTTGGGTGTTGCTGCTCGTTGTTTTCTCTGAGGCAGTGACGCTCGTGATCACGAGCTCCAACAGGCATGTTCCGGGAGCCATCGGATGGTGTATCCTCTCTTGGTTCTTCTGGAAATTTCTGCAGTACTTCGAGGAGTTCTTCGACCGGACCATGCATCGAATCGTCCCGGAATGGGAGGAGGACGAGGGTGTCGCGGAACGGCCCGATGCCGCAGAACAAAACAAGCGTGCCGTTTCATGATCGAACGACGCGTAAAACGCCAGCTCTCAAAGGGCTGGCGTTTTCATACATCAGGGTTTGATCCTGATATCTCAGCCGCTGATGGTTACCTTTGCGATGCTGAAAATATTACTAAGTGAATAGTGGGCCGAAAAACTGATATCTTTGCCATTGGTAATATAGGGATCACGCATGAGATAATCACTCCCGCTTTTTTGGGTGAGCACCACGAAGTGCGTTCCGCCGTAGGCATTGAGTCCAACGATCACCGGGGTGCCGGCCGCAAGCGAAGCATTGATGGTCGTTGCCTTACGTGTTGCGGTGACGCCGGCAACGCTGATGGTCTGCATGAGATAAGCCGGATAATAAGAAGCGAAATTGTTCGGATTGGAATTGATGGTGACCGGTGTGACACTGCGGTAGCCGTAGTGCGTCATGACCATGGCCATGGATGAGATGAGGCAGCCGTCGCTCGCGAGTTTGTACTGCGTGCCGTTCAGCGAATCATTACCCCAAGCCGTGTCGCGCTGATTGTAATAACAGCCCCACGCATCGCAGACGGTTTGATTGCCAAGAAGTTTCGAGCCGCCGGCATTTTGCGCGAACGCAGAAAAGCTGACCAGTTCCGCTTTTGCTGCGGCGAGAAGTTTTTCATAGGTCGATTCTTTTGCGTTAGTTTCGGCGAGCAGCTGGCTTTTTGATTTCTCCGCCGCAGTAAGCGACTGCTGTTGGGATGCAAGCGACTGTTGTTGGGATGTAAGATCGCTCTGTTTCTGTTTCGACGCAGCTCGCGAACTTGCGAGGTTACTTTCCTGCGCCTGGAGCGTTCCGAGCTCGGTCTGGACGGCTTCCTGCATTTTTAATGTCGCATTGAGGTTGTCCCATATCTCCACGAGCGTGTTCGATGAGAGTAATTGCATAATGAGCGGCTGGTTCTGGTTCTTTTGAAGGAGCCGGAGATATTCTCCGAGCGCCGCCTGGTCCGTTGAGATCGTTTCTTGGGTAACGCTTATTTCCCCTCCCAACTGCTGGATCTGCAATTGTGTGGCGTTGATCTGGTGCTGGGTGACGGCGACCTGCGCCTGGATCTCATTGCGCTGAAGATCGAGGGCGCTGATGGCCGCATTAAGCGTTTTCTTGTCCGCGCCGACCTTCTGGAGGTCTGCTTCGTAAGTCGCGATCTGCTGGTTGAGGGTCGCGATCTGCTGGTTGTTCGCATCGATCTGGGCCTGGAGGGAATCAGTTGATGTTGCCGTAGCCGCCGTTGCTCGGGATATGGTGAAATCTTGCGGTAGCGCAAGGGCAACAAAGGCAAAGATAAGAAGCGCCGCGAGCGGCGAGAAGTGACTTTTCATGGCGTTATGGTTCGAATGATTTTTCGATATTATCCGCAAACGATTACGCATGGATGATTATACTCTACTCCAAAGAGCGTCTTTCAGGCCAGAGGGGAACTGTTCTGCATGTTTTAGTCTTGTATGGCAAGAGGCGGGCGGCACTGGCAGAGATCCGTGGATTTGATATTATTGATTTAGAACCTATCTCAAAAGCCTTTTTTCTTCTGTCATTCCGAGCTTGTCGAGGAATCCGATTATCTCTAAGTTATTTATGTAGGATTCCTCGCAAAGCCCGGAATGACAAAGAGGCTTTTGAGATAGGTTCTGCAACCGAATAGAAAAATGAAAATCATGAACGTCTACGACGAATTGATGCAGAGGGGTTTCATCAAGCAGGAGACAGGCCTCGGTGAGGATGCCGAACATCCGAAGGATCCTCCCAAGAGCACGCTCCGTGACAAGCTTTCAAGTGAAAAGGTGACATTTTATCTTGGATTTGATCCGACCGCGGATTCGCTCCATGTCGGGAGTCTGACGCCGATCATGGCCATGGCGCACCTGCAGAGAGCGGGACATACGCCGATCGCGCTCATTGGCGGCGGGACTGCAATGATCGGCGATCCGTCCGGCAAGACAGAGATGCGAAAAATGCTTTCGCAGGAATCGATTACGGAGAACGGCGAGCATATTCTCGCTCAATTGAAGCGTTATCTGAAGTTCGGCGAAGGAGCCGGAATGTTCCTGAACAATGCCGATTGGCTACTGTCGCTGGGCTATATCGATTTTCTTCGCGATATCGGCAAATATTTCCGGGTGAATGAAATGATCAAGGCGGAGGCATATCGTATACGCCTTGAGCGCGAAGAAGGATTAAGTTTTCTCGAGTTCAACTACCAACTGCTTCAGGCTTACGATTTTCTGACGCTCTACGATCGCCACAATTGTACGCTCCAGATGGGCGGCGACGATCAGTGGGGCAATATGCTGGCGGGAAGCGATCTTATCCGCCGGATGCGGCAGGACCAGGTAT
>CAZWWZ010000090.1:0-3311 GCA_964637795.1 uncultured Candidatus Saccharibacteria bacterium
TCACCGAACAACGCTGTCTGAATCCCGACAGCGGGATGGTATGATGCGCAAATTCAGACGGTGCTTACGGCGGCGCGATGGGACCGGCGCAGTTCGAACCGTCGACCTGGGAACTCTATGCTTCACGGGTAACGCAGATCACCGGCAATAATCCCCCGTCGCCATGGAGCAATTCCGATGCTTTTGTCGCAACAGGCTTATATCTCGAAGATGCCATGTCGGGATGCAAAGCCAGCTATACGGCAACCGCGAGCATTGAACGGTGCACGGCGGCGAAATATTATGCCGGCGGCAACTGGGCGAGCTATCTCTGGACTTACGGCGAAGCGATCGTCGAACAGGCCCAAACCTTCACACAAGACATCGCGACCATCACAAGCTCCTAGACAACCTTTACGTCGGATGACTTTTCGTTCGTGTGAATTTTGAACCGGAAGGATTAACGATAAAATATCTATTTTTCTTCTCCCTTGTTTTCAAGTTCCAGGCAGACCGAATTTATACAAAAACGCTTACCTCCTTTTTCCTTCGGACCATCGTCAAACAAATGCCCGAGATGCGCACCGCATGTCTTGCAGATAACTTCCATGCGATGCATGCCCTCGCTGTCATCGGGACGGAGTTCGATCTTTTCGAGATTCACAGGCTCCGTGAAACTCGGCCAGCCCGTGCCGGAATCAAATTTCGTATCCGATGAAAAAAGCTCCGTACCGCAAATCGCACATTTATACATCCCCCTGCCATGCTCGTTCCAATATTTCCCCGTAAACGCCCGCTCGGTGTTGCCCTTGCGCGCAACCTCATATAGTTCCTTTGAAAGCTCATTGTCTTGCTTCATTTTTCAATAATTGGATGAATTTTGTTTGTAATTTCTGGACCTTTGGTTCGATAATCAATTGACAATAGGGGGCGCCTGGATGCTTCTTGAAATATTCGCGATGATAATCTTCCGCCTCATAAAACGCATTGAGTGGGACAATTTCCGTGACGATCGGCCTTCCGCCGGGATCGGAAGCTTCCAGATCTTTGATGAATCGCAAAGCTTCGTTCTTTTGTTCGTCCGACGTAAAGAAGATCGCCGAGCGATATTGCGTACCGATATCATCTCCCTGCCGATTCAGCGTGGTCGGATCATGCGTCGCAAAAAAGACGGTCAGCAGATCGTGAAATTTGATCAGAGCAGGATCGTATTCGACCTTCGTCACTTCCGCATGACCCGTGGTTCCCGTACATACCTGCTCGTAGGTCGGATTTTTTACGGTTCCGCCCGCATAGCCCGGTAACACCGAAATGACGCCCCGGAGCTCGCCGAAGATCGCTTCCGTACACCAGAAGCATCCTCCGCCAAAAATCGCGATCTGTGTTTTTTGTTCCATCATCCAAAAGTAAAAGTGAAAGCCTCGAGTCCCGGTGAATCGATAATAAGCTCCAGGGTATGCGTGCCGGAACCGTCGGGATTATCAACGAGATCGTAAAGCCGGCTTTCCTGGATGAACACCTTTCCGTCCCGCACATCAGCGCCCGCCGCCGCATTCGTGATCGGCTTGCCATCCTGCAGAACCTCGACATTCACGCCCCGCGGCGCCGCGGCGACGAAATAAACCTTGCCAGCCGTATATTTATAGATGATCGTCGCACTGGTGGCATTATTGGATGCGTATTGATTATCGAAATACCAACTACCCCCAAGATAAAGTTTGTTCAACCCCATGATCATGGGTTGCGTGAGCGTTTGATCGCCCACCGCATTCTGCGTGCCGTTCGCAAGATACTGGTTCCGCTCGGAACCGAAGTAGGTTTCGGGACTCATCAAACCGCCGGAGATCACGCTCTGCGGAATGAAAACCGTTGAGGTCGGCATCGCCGCAGCCTGCACGCCGAGGATCTGGTCGCGCTCGGCGAGCAACTTTTGGATCTCCCCTTCGGTTTCGCCGTAATTTCCTTCGCCGATCTGGTCGTGCACGATATAGCCCGCCATATCGATCAGATATTCATGCGGCCAATAAAGATTGCCGTACGCATCCCAAGTGCCGTAATCGCTGTCCAGAACGACGGGATATTTGATGCCATATTTCTGCACCGCGGATTCGACGTTCGAGATATTGCTTTCAAAAGCGAACTCCGGCGTATGGATGCCCACGATCTCGAGGCCCTGATCATGATAGCGATCGTACCATGCGTTCAAATACGGTATGGTACGAATACAATTGATGCAGCTATATGTCCAGAAATCGAGCAACACCACGTTCTCGCCGACGAGATCCGCAAGTTTGAAGCTCGATGATGTGTTCACGAATCCTGTCGGGTCCATAATCTCGATCGCCGGTTGGTATCCTGCTTTCTGATCGGCTGCCGCAAGTTTCTGAAGTGCCAGCGCACTAGCCGACGCATTCGGCATTGCGGCCGTGCTCGTAGTTGTTGATGAAACCGCGATTGTCCGAGCTCCCACGCCGGGCTTTATGGGATGAACCCTGATCGCTTCGAGATATACGATAGCCGCCGCGATAATAAGCAAGGAAAAAACAAAAGTCAGGGTTTTATATTTCATGTTATGTGTGAAGTAAAAGATCGTTCACGAATCCGAAGTTCGCCACAAGAGAAAGGTCCTGTGTAAAGACAAGAATGCCAAGAACGACGAGCACGGCGCCGAACACGATCGTCACATAATGAAGTGCGACGGCATAACGATTGATGAATCGCGCCGCCTGCGATACGAATGCGCCAACGACAAGGAACGGCACGCCAAGGCCGAATGCATAGGAGAGAAGAAGCGGGAACGCCTCGCCCGGCGTCGAGGCCGCAAGGCCAAGAATACCGCCAAGCACCGGCCCTACGCACGGGGTCCAACCGGCGGCGAACGCAAAACCAAAAATCAGCGACGTCAGATATCGCGAATGAAAATTGATCTTCGGGGTCAGCTTATGGTCGTATTCCAAAAACCGGATCTTGAAGAATCCCATCAGGTATAATCCGAAGAAGATGATAACAGCCCCGCCGATCCATGAAAGCCATGTCTGCACTGCATAAGCAGCATGTGCAAGAACACCGTTCAGCAACACGCCAAGCGCCGCGAAAACCACCGAAAATCCGATCACGAAAAATAAGCTATTCAGAAATATTCCCCATCGTTCCTTGGCGTCCGTGGCATTCTCGGATGATGCCCCGCCAAGATAGGCCAAAAATCCCGGAATGATAGGAAGAATACAGGGCGACAAAAAAGATACGATACCGGCGAAAAAAGCAACGATAACAGGAATATCTGTCACCTAACAATTATACCAGATCCATACAAAGACACTATATAAAATTCC
>CAZWWZ010000091.1:0-3209 GCA_964637795.1 uncultured Candidatus Saccharibacteria bacterium
GGAGATATAGAACATGCGGTCGCGATAATCGAGAACTTCGCGGCGGATGAGCTCGCCGTCGATACGTCCTTGGTGTTCGTCGTTTTTCAACGGAGTTTTATCAGCTCTCGTCAGCGCGTAGATGGTTTTAAGACCGATCGTTTGCGCGGCATCATCCCAGACGTCGCGGTAGGCGATCTCATCCTCGGTTTTGTTTGAATAGAAGAGCACGATGGATCTTTTCTCGCCGTGGTCCGAAAGATATTTCACCATACTGCGGAACGGCGTGATGCCGATGCCTCCGGCGATGAACACCAATTCTTTTTTCTTGTCGCGCGGCAGGATGAAATCGCCGGCAAGCTGTCCGGACATGATCTCGTCTCCCGGCGCAAGCTCGAGCATTTTCTTTTTGAAACTGCTTGGCTTCTCGTAGAACTTTATGCCGAGACGCAGGTTCGGTTCCGTAGGCGATGACGCAATCGTGAAATAGCGCCGGTTGCCGCGGCTATCGGTACGATCATGTCCAAGCGTCCATTCCAGATATTGCCCCGGATCGAATTTCAGGGGAGGTTTCATGAAAACGAAATCATACATGCCGTCGCCGATCTTTTCGATCCGTTTCAGTTTCAGGATATATTTCGCCTTCGGACTCAAAATATATGCGAGAACGTTTCCGGCGAGGAGCGCGAGCTCTGGCGTCGAATAAAGCGAGCCGACGTGGATCCACGGCGCAAAGAGAACGCCGACGAATGCGCCATAGGCAATGCGTTTGCCGCGGGTCGGCGGTGTGGTTAGCGGTTCCGTGAGCATTACGAATGCGAAGAAGAAGAGCGGTGCATGGAGCGCGGCTTTCTCGATGGTGACGAGAGGATTCTCGCCAAGTGATCCCGCAAGGATCGAAATGATCGCGGCGCTGAAGAACGCGAGCATGAGATCGCCGCGCCGGATCTTCCGGACGATCAGGAGTCCGCCAATGATTACGAAAGCCATCATGGGGACATTGCCGCCGATCCACCAGGTGGCGGATTGGTTGATGGTGAGCGCCGTGAGGGCGACGGCGAACGCCGCCGGGTTGAAGAGATGTTTTTTATTGACGGCAAGGATATATTTTGAGGCCGTTGCCCAGATCGCCGCCCAGATGAGGAATGAAATGCCCGTGAGATCGCGCGGCGCGACCGGCGCGATAATGAGAGCGAGAATAAGCGCCGTGATATACGTGGACTCGATATTGGTTTGCGTATGGAATGCATCCGCAAATATTTTATTGGTGAGCCATGATACGGCGACGAGCACCGCGATCGAAAAGAGCAGGGAGATTGGATCGTAGGGAAGTATCTGGAGAGCGCCGAAAATCGTTGCGATAGCGGCAAGCACCCCAAGAACGTAGAGTACCAGCCGGTACATGGTTATTTTATTCAGAAGATTATCGATGAAGGTCATGGTTTTTTCTTTTGTCGTGGTCCCTGGAGAGGGACCATCCGCGCTTTCCGTCTTTTTTGATGTATAAAGCACGGGTTGTCCGTCTTCACGGACGATGACTATTATTTTTTAGGATGACGATTTATTTTATCGTATATTTCGAAAATCCGCTCGTCATGGTCGCTATGCCGTTCTTGTCGATCATATATCCTTCAAGTCCGGACCATCTTTCGATGAAGTCGATCCCTTGTTCTTCCATGGCAAAAGCAGCGGTCGCAAACCGGTCGGCCTCGCAAGCATCGGAGGCGATCACGGTGAGGCTTATAATATCGGATGCTGGAAGTCCGGTGTGCGGGTCGTAAATATGATCGCCGCGGATATAGGTTCCGGAGGTCGCGATGCCGATGTCGGTCGCAAAGAGCGTTTTCACGATCTCATCCTGCTTGAACGGATTTTTGATGCCGACGCTCCATTTTCCGCCATCGGCATTTTTGCCGCTTGCCTCGATATCGCCCCCCGCTTCGACATAGAAATTCCGCAAGCCTTTACTGCGGAGGATTTGAGCGGCATTTTTTATCGCCCATCCTTTTACAATGCCGACCGGATTGAACCGTCCGCCCGGGGTCGTAATATCGAAGTATCCCTCGGTTTCGCTCTTCGTCTTTTCCGCGAGTCGGACGATTTCTTTCATATCATCGCTCCAGCTTTCCCGCGCGGCTCCGCGATCGACGGCTTTCGTTTCGCTTGTTTCCTTGAACGGGCTGAAACGCTCATCGATGGTCTGAAAATAATCAAAGATGGCATCGCTGTCGGTTTGCGCAGCTGTTGCGTCGGCGATAGCGATCGTGATTGGCATTCCCATGAGGATGCGGGTCTCTTTGGTCATGATGATTTTTTATTGTGTCATGGCCTAGCTCAGTCGGGCCACCATGCTGTTCTTTGGTCGTCGTCCGATCTAATCGGGACCCGTGCTTTAAAATCTCAGAAGAAAGACCGTAAGCACGGATCCTCCGCCATTACGGAGGATGACAAGAAATTTAGCTTTTTGCTTTCACGAGTGCCGATGCGAGGGATTGCTGGAATCCTTGGCTGGTCTGCGTTGCACCGGAGACGACATCAACCTGCGCACTTTGCGACGAGATCGCTTCCTGGATCAATTTCGGAAATGCCGCATTGTTGATGCGTGCCGATGTGGCGCGGTCTTTCGGATAAACAAGGATCTTCACGTCAGTCAGCGCTCCGCCGCTCACGATGGCCGCGACCTGAACATTGCCGAAATAAGCGTTCACGGAATCGCCGTCATAGGAGCCATCGCGATAGAGTCCGGCGACCGTCGGGGTCGGGGTGGTGGACGCAGCAGGCCGTGTTCCGGTCGTGCCCGGCGCGGATGTCGCGGTGTTATTTTGTGCTACCGGCGGCGGCGTTGCTCCATTTCCTGTAGTTGTGCTGCCGTTGCTGTTGTCCGGCGAACTCGAAACGACCGAGATGGAATTTTGATTTTCGAGGAGCACGTAAAACGTGAACACGATGATAAGAAAGAAAGAAAGTAGATATTTTTTCATAGGGTTAATTTTACCATAGTCCTTCCGAGTTCCACGAATTCGACAAAAAACGGGATCCGGGTTGTATCTTTCTGTCATCCTCCGGCTTGGTCATAGGGACCCGGACTTCCAAAAAATAAAAGAAGAAATTAGAAGCACGTATGGTCCCGCTTTCGGGACCATGACAGAAAAGATGGGATAAATTGATTTAATTCTGTCGTTCCCGCGAATGCGGGAACGAAAGAGCAATTCAAATAAATAAGATGAAAA
>CAZWWZ010000092.1:0-3189 GCA_964637795.1 uncultured Candidatus Saccharibacteria bacterium
GCCGTCCGGCGATTCCCGCCGTGACCGAAGAGATCGATAAGATATTCGGGTTTTCATCCTGATAAATCAATGAACCATCCGCCTTTCAATCTCATTTTGCTCGGTGATCCTGCTGCCGGAAAAGCGACGCAGGCGGAGCGGATTGCGAAACGGTACGGGATGTTCGATTTCGACATGGGGCGCGAATTGCGGAAGCCGGCGGTTCGGAAGACGTTTGATTTCGATCATTCGACGATGCAGGGTAAGTTGACGCCGACAGGTATTGTTCGAACGATCCTGTGCGATAGAGTCGCGAAGACAAAACCATCGCGAGGCATTATCTTTGACGGTTTTCCGAAGATGATCGGCGAGGCGCGGATCCTTGCGCGGCAGTTGAAGAATACCGATCGGCGGGAACCGCTTGTCATTTATCTGCATGTTCCCATGACGGAAACGTTGCAGCGCATGATGAAGCGCGGCCGGAAAGATGATACGAAAGCCGCACTTGCGAACCGCGCCGCATATTACCGGAAAGACGTCGCAAAAGCGGTGGCATTCTTCAAAAAGGTCTATACTTTCAAGAAGGTTTCCGGGCTCGGTACGCCGGATGAAGTGGCGGCGAGAATAGAAAAAGAAATAGAGCAGTTCAGGAAAAGAACTCTCTAGGGTATGGTCCCGGAAGCGGAACCATCCGTGCTTGCCATTTTATAAAGAAACACGGATATTTTATTTTCATGGAAGACGGTGGGGGGGATTTATTATCAAAATTATGATCTATCTTAAATCATCGGAAGAGATCGAAATCATGACGGAGGGCGGCAGGCGCCTTGCGGCGGTTTTGCGCGCGCTTACTGCGAATGTCCGCGCCGGCATGACGACGCAGGATGTCGATAAAATGGCATACGATCTTATTACGGCGACCGGCGACCGGCCGTCATTCTTGAACTATAAGCCCGAGGGGGCTCATAAGGCGTATCCTGCGACGATCTGCATTTCATTGAACGAGGTCATCGTGCACGGTACACCGTCGCCGTATGATGTAATACGGGAAGGCGATCTCGTGAAACTCGATCTCGGTCTCATTCATCGTGGATTCCATCTTGATGCAGCGCGCACGGTCGGCATCGGAACGGTGAAGCCGGAGGCGAAGCGGCTTATCGCTACAACAAGGAAGGCGCTTGATGCGGGCATGAAAGAAGCGTTGCCCGGACATACGCTCGGCGATGTTGGGTTTGCGATCCAGGACGTTGCGGAGAAAGCAGGTTTTTCGATCGCGGAAGGTTTGACGGGCCATGGTGTGGGGCGATCGCTCCACGAAGATCCGGCGGTTTTCAATTTTGGCCGGCGTGGTCGCGGCGATGTGCTCGAAGAAGGCATGGTGATCGCGATCGAGCCGATGATAAATATTGGCGAGGGTGACATCAGGCAATTGAAGAACGACAGCTATGCATCACGTGACAGATCGCTTTCGGCGCATTTTGAAAATACCGTTGCGATCCTGAAAAATGGCCAGCGGATATTAACGGAATAAGGAGCCTTAAGCTCCCGTTTCCGGAAGATGGCATCGTTTCCTCCAGCGGGGAAACGTGCCTCGTGCTCACCGCGGCAGGCAGTGCCGATAAGAATCGGCATGCCTTTCCGCGATGCTTCCGGAAAACGGGAGCTCTCGGCCTAGTTTCTCGCGGGCACCCGCCATTTTTTCTCTTCGCTCGCGTATTTTTAGCTCGCTTCCGTTTAGGTCATCCAAAATAAAGCCTCGGGCTTGGGTCCTTTTTCCTGTCATTCCCGCTTTCGCGGGGATGACAGGTTTTTTCGAATGCTATACCGTGCGCTCTTTGTTAAATTCAAAATTCTAAATTATAATCACGATATGTATCTCTCGATCATCATTCCTGCTTATAACGAAGCGGAGCGGATCCCGAAAACGCTTCTTGCGATGGATGCGTATTTAAGCACCGTCAACTATCCTTATGAGATCCTTGTCGTGAACGATGGTTCGCGTGACAATACCGCCGAGGTCGTCGCGAAAATGGTGAAGGTCGTGAAAAATCTCAAGCTGATTGACGTCAAGGAGAATCATGGCAAGGGGAGCGTGGTGCGGGTCGGCATGCTGGCCGCAAAAGGCGATATCCGTCTTTTTATGGATGCCGACAATTCGACGTCGATCGATCAGGTTGCGGCGATGGCCCCGTTCTTCAAGGAAGGCTATGGCGTGGTCATCGGTTCTCGTGCGGTACAGGGTGCGAAGCTTGAACCGCCGGAATCATGGTATCGCCGATTTATCGGGAAGACATTGAATCTCATAGTACAGGTCGTTCTTCTGCCCGGCATCCATGATACGCAATGCGGATTCAAGGCATATACCGCCGAGGTCGCCGAGAAGGTCTTTGATGTTGCGCGGATATCAACCTGGGGTTTTGACGTTGAAACGCTCGCGCTCGCCAAGAAATTCGACTATGCCATCAAGGAGATACCGGTACGCTGGGTGAACGATACGCGTTCCCACGTCAAATTCTCGGGAGGCTTGCAATTTTTGCGGGATATCGTTAAAATTCGCTGGTGGCTTTGGGTGGGTGCCTATAAGACGCTCATTACGGAAGTATTTCATTAATCATCAGATTTTTCACCATTTCGACCTCTTATTTCCTGATAACTTCCTGTTTTTATTGAAACCATACAAAGGCAAGCGGGCGGGAAGGATGATCTCAGGCAAAGAGCTGGAATCCAAAAAAGATCCGGGTTCTGGTTGAGGTATGAAATGGCAAGGAGAAAAACCACTTAAAAAATATATCATTGATCCCCGTGAAAGCGAGGAATCTCACACTATCTATGGCAGGAAAACAATATCTTTCAAAAGAACGGTTCGATGAGCTCACGGCCGAGCTTGCGGAATTGAAGACGACGAAGCGCAATGAGGTCGCCCAGCGTTTGAGGACTGCAAAAGAGTACGGCGATCTTTCGGAGAACTCGGAATATGCCGAGGCGCGCGAGGAGCAGGCGTCGGTCGAAACGCGTATTGCCGAACTAGGCGATCTTTTGAAGAATGTGGAGATCCTTACGAAGTCCAAGGGGATCGACGCGGTTCAGGTTGGTTCGGTGATCACGGTGAAAAAAGGAGGCAAAGAGATGACATATACGGTTGTTGGTTCTTACGAGGCCGATCCGCTCGCGGGCAAGATCTCAGACGAGTCGCCGCTCGGCAAAGCGTTC
>CAZWWZ010000093.1:0-3177 GCA_964637795.1 uncultured Candidatus Saccharibacteria bacterium
ATGCCACGCCGATCTCCGCAATACCGTACGCAAGATTTTCGATATAGAACTTTTTCGGATCATCCCAGCCGGCCATTTTCGCCATAATCTGCTTTCGTACTGCCGGCGTTTGCGCCTTGAGGTTCAAAAGTGCGTTCGGATGCACGCCGATCTTTCCCGCAATGATGAATTCCTCGCGCGCGAGACCGACGCCTGCCGTCGGCAGAAACGAATCCGCAAACGCCGATTCCGGGATCGCAACGTTCACCATCACCTTCGTCTTCGGCTTTGGCAATGTTTTAAGATCGCGCTCTGTCACCTTGAATTTCAAAATACCTTTGTAGATCGTGCCCGTACTACCCGTCGTATCAACCGTTACCGGGTCGCCGGTTTTGATGAGCCTTGTCGCACGCTCCGTTCCCACGACCGCCGGGATACCGAGTTCGCGCGAAACGATCGCCGCATGCGATGTTCGGCCGCCTTTATCCGTCACGATCGCCGCAGCCATTTTCATAATCGGTTCCCAATCGGGGTCGGTCATGGTGGTCACAAGCACTTCGCCTTTCTTGAAATCGCGAATATGCTTCGCATCCAAAATGACCCGCGCTTTTCCGGCACCAATTTTTGAACCAACGGATGATCCGGTCACGATCACTTCTTTCTTTCCTGAAAGTTCATACTCCAATAATTTCGAGAAATCCTGACCGGCATGCACCGTCTCCGGTCGGGCCTGCACGATGAAAAGTTCGCCCGTCGCGCCATCCTTCGCCCATTCCATATCCATCGGCGTCCACTTCTTATAATGCTCGGTGTAATGCTGTTCAACGATCGTGCCCCAACGCGCAAGCTTCGTGGCTTCGGCATCGGTCAAAACAAACGATGTCCGCTCTTTCGGTGATGTCGGAACGATCTTGGTCTGCTCGATCTGTTTGCCCGCGTGATAGATCATCTTCCGCAATTTCACACCAAGCCGCTTATCGATGATCGGCCGCGTCACATTCTCCTCAAGGCCATGTTTCGAAACCCAGTATTCATCCGGCGTCACTTCGCCCTGCACGATCATCTCGCCGAGCCCCCATGAACCGTTGATCAGAACCACGTTCGGAAAGCCGGATTCCGTGTCGAGCGTGAACATCACGCCGGAGCACGCCTTGTCGGAACGCACCATTTTCTGCACACCGACCGAAAGTGCGATCTTCAGATGATCGAATCCGCGATCGGCGCGATACGAGATCGCGCGATCCGTGAACAAAGACGCCATCGTCGCACGCACGGCGACAAGCAGTTCTTTCGGTCCGCGGATGCCAAGATAGCTTTCCTGCTCGCCCGCAAAGCTTGCGCCCGGAAGATCTTCCGCCGTCGCCGATGACCGCACCGCAACATCAGCGTTCTTGCCATAGCGCTTCTCAATGATGCTCTTGTATGAATCGACGATATCCTGTTCCAGATCCTTCGGAAGATTCGCTTTTATGATCGTTTCGCGCACCAGCTTGCCGCGCTTCGCGAGATCCTTCAGATTTTTCGTATTCAAACCCGCAAGCGTTTTCGCAATGAACTCATCGAGCTTCGTATCTTTCAAAAAGTGGTAATAGGCATCGGCCGTCACGACGAATCCCGAAGGTACCGGCACACCCTTCGATTTCAAAGTTACGATCATCTCGCCGAGCGAGGCGTTCTTTCCGCCGACCTGTCCGACATCCGCAATTCCAATTTCTTCATACGGCAAAATAAATTTTTGTGAGTTGTTCATATTGATTTTATTTTAACATTTTATCCCCTCTTTTGTCGCCCTTGCCCCCGCCTTCGCGAGTGGAGGCTCCGGCGAGGCTCCATGCTTTTAGGTGTTATTTAATAATTTTTGATAAAATTCATACTTTGCGGTTTGATAATTTTTGTATGCTTTACCATTCATCGATTCTTTCAGTTTCTCATAATCTTGCAGTGCCGATGGATTTTCCTTTAATTTCTCAAAAACTTCTATTTGCCTCTTTTGATTTGGATCTTCTGGATCTGCAATGTATATCGAAACCTCGAATCCATCTTGATCGAACTGCCATTTCCCATTTGTCCGTTCTCCTAATGATTCCTTTATTTTCGTAATCCAATCATCGAGTTTATACGGCAAACCCAAAATATAAATATCGATGTCATTTTGCCCGGAAATCCCGAGCGCCGAAGCTCCCATAAATCTAACATCGGCATCCGGAATTATTGCTTGAATGTTCTGAATAATATTTCTCGCGATATCTGCGAGTCGAGAATCGTAAGGTTTTATGATAACGGCCTCGCGTGCTTTTTCGGGCGAAAGATGATCTAAATAATTTTGTTCGTCCGATGAAAGCATATTTTTAAGATATTTCCAAAATCCTGGATTCACGCCTTCGTGAGAATCCAGGGCGGAAAAGATTTCTCTCAAGGTTCGGAGTAACCCTATTCTTTTATCGCAATAATCAGATCCGAAACGTTTGAACCGGTCTCGCCGGTCAGAAGATAATTGCCGACTTTTTCGAAAAGTTCCTGCGTATTATTGTCGTCGCGATACTTCTTGAGATCGAGGTTCGCATCGCTCACCGCCTGCTTCGTTATTGTATCACAGATCGCACCGGCATAGGGGCCGTGATCATGGCCATCCGAACCGAACGAAAGTATCTCTTCGTCGTCTTTCACGAGATCAAGCGCGGTCGCGGCGAGCTGGAGGTTCCGTCCGCCCTCACCGCTGCCCTTTATCTCGACGGTCGTCTCGCCGCCCCACAACAAGACCGTCTTTGCGGGCATCGCGTGGATGGCGTCAGCCACCATGTTCGCAACAACGGTCACTTCACCCGCAAGCTTGGCATCGCGGATCTCCGCGGAAAAACCAAGTTTTTCCGCCTCATCTTCCATCGCATCAAGCGCCTTGCGGTTCGAAACGGCCACAAAATTTTTCACGCGCGCGAAATATTTATCGTCTTTCGGCGTTTCTATGAGATCGCATGTTTCGATATTGCAAACCCGTAGAATATCGAACTTGGTAAGAACCTCTTCCGCATCCCGTACTGTCGTCTCGTCTCTCACGGTCGGCCCGGAAGAGATATATGAAATATCATCGCCCGGCACATCGGAAAAAATAAGCGAAACGACCCGTGCCGGAAAAGCGAATTTCGCAAGTCCTCCGCCTCGGGCGAGCGACAAATGTTTCCGTACCGTGTTCAATTCCTC
>CAZWWZ010000094.1:0-3176 GCA_964637795.1 uncultured Candidatus Saccharibacteria bacterium
TCATATTCTTATTAAAAGCCACGGCGCCCTTACCGCCGTCCCCTGCCGCGATCCTTGCTGTTACATCATCAATAAGCATACCTTTAATGCTACCTTAAAATTCGAGAAATAAGAAACGTGCTCTTTTATAACGATTTCTTCTTGTGAAGCTGATAAAGTTGGGTATCATATCCTCTTTTTTCTTCATCATTTCTTGAGATACCGAGCGACTCTATCTTTCGATAGAGTTCTTCTGCGATCTGCGCGGGATCGACGTTATCATCGGTGAGCCGTTCGAGCTCCACGAAACTGCCAAGCTCCTCCACTTCGTCGAGACAGATCTCATCGCCATCCAATTTGCCCGTGCGGCGAATTTTCTTCACGTCAACCTCGGGAATAAAACCCAAAAGCAATAATGCCTGATGGAAAATATCCGCATCGCCAATACGCGTTTCATATTCAAGGTTATCGAGTTCATGCGTCCGCTGCTGCTTTAGCGTAAAGAGTGCCCCCTGATCGTCGCGTCTGATCCGCACCACAATATAGCCTTCCTTCATCCCTTCCCAGATGGAAGTATCACCCGCTTTCGAATAAACCGTATCGTGCTGATGGATCGGGTCGGACAGCTCACAGCCGCGCGATGCTAGATTATTCTCAAGCGCTCCGAGATCATCCACTCTTAATTTTATTTCGATCTCATGCATAATAATGAAAATAATATAATAAATTCATCCCAAAATACTTTTCCTGATCTTCGTCATTTTTTGAGGATCAGCTTTCGCTTCAAGGATCCTGATCTTCAATTCCTGGTCGGCGAACTCTTCTCGTGAGGCTATATTTATGAATTCGTCGAAATCGACGAATTTCAGCTCTATCTTTTCTGCGCCGTCCAAATCCTGTTCCGCAACTTTCTTGCATCTTTTTGCAATGAACGTATAAACCGCCCAATCTATTTTTCCGACGGGTTGGATGGCGTCGAACAACGACCAATCTTCCGATTTATATCCCGTTTCTTCCAGAAGCTCCCGTTGTGCGGCGGTAAGCGCACCCTCCCCTTCATCGACGCGGCCGCCGATCAAACCAACGAAAGGTTCTTTGTTTGGCTGTTCCTGCAGCCCCAAAATGATCTTTCCGTCTTCCGTTACCGGAATGACCATCGCCGAATCCGGCCGTTTGATCTTTTCGAAAGTCTTGACCGAACCATCATAGCCTTTCACCTCCCATTGATAGACATCAAAAAGCACGCCCGTAAATACTTTCTTTGCGTCATCCGGCAATGGCTGCCGTGATACCGGTCTCGCTACTTCCATGTTGAAAGTATAGCGTTTTTTCACACCCTGAGAAATAGGCGCTATTAAAGTTGAAGTATGCTATCCTTACTTCGTAGCAGGCGGGATAGTCGCTGCCGTCTAAATTATTAAATATCCTATTCATGACCGATACCAATGTACCGGTAGAAGCGACTCCGGAAGTTCAGCCGGAAGCATCTCCCGTGACCGAAAAGGCTCCGGAAACAGTTGAGGCCGCCCCGGCGACCGAAGCTGCTCCGTCCGAACCTGCGACCGAAAGCTCCGAGGCTCAGGTGTAGCAAAAAAATCCCCTCGCATCAGCGGGGGATTTTTTTATAGAAGAAATTATATTTATTTTTTCTTTTTTGCTGCGATCTTCTTTTTGGGAAGATCTTTTTTAACTATCTTTTTTGCTGCGATCTTAGTTGATGTTGGCACTGACACTGGTGTCGGTGGTGTTATGATCGGCGCAACTGACACGATCGGCTTCGGCTTCGATAGCGTTTCCACGATACGCAAAATATTGTCCATTTTCGCGTTCATAGCGTTCATCTGCTGCTTGAGATCGGCGATGCTTCGATCCTCGATCCTTGGCGCGATCGGAGCCGTGGGAACATCCCTTCGGATGAAATTTTCCCTGCCCGCCGGAGCCGACGTTGGACTGCCGAAGCAAGCCCTGCAATATACCGGCTTTTGGCCATTCGGACGGAACGGAACCTGGCAGGCATTACCGCATTTGCTGCAAACCGCATCGAAAAGTTCGACTCCCTCTCTTCGAGGTCCGCCGCCGAACTGCGGGCGCGGGCGATCAAAACCCGGGCGACTTGGCCGTCCCCCGCCGAATCGACTTCCGCCATGCCCGCCATTGCCATGAGGTTTTCTGAATTTGTTCATAATATATGATAGATGAGTTTTACTGCGACATTCAGAGCGTAGTCTTTTTCACCGATAAAAGCAACAAAAAAGAACCCGCCTTACGACGGGTTCCGGCAAAAGGACTGTTTATGATTGTTTGCAGATGCCGTGGGGATATGTTTCCGCAGGTGGGAACAACGCCTCTTCGGCAAAAGAAAAAGTTTCTTTGCGCGGTTCATGCGACTCGAGAATCCGTGCAAATCGTCTCGCATCCTCGATGGTCCCCTGTGCCCACTCAAATGGCCATGGATCATGCATGACCGCGGCGTCGAACTCGGGCCATGAGAAAAGTTTTTGTGGTTCTCCGTCGTTCCACGTCGGATATCCAATCCCAAGCTCGCGATTCACCATGAAAGCGCTCGAACTTATCCTTGAGCGGCGCGGCGGCAAATGATCCTGTATGCGGCTTAACAGAATTTCATCAAGCGCAATGATGGCTCTCTCGGTTCCCTTGATGACGGCAGGGAAAGATCTCGCATGCATGTTCTCGAGTTCGAGATAATATACCGTCTCAATTTGCCATCCATCGTGGTTTCCGACCATAAGCTTGCCGTACGTTTCCGGAAGCTCCATTTTTCCTCCTTCTCCAGCACTTGCCGGGATCTTTTGCCATGCTATCGCTCTCTTTCAAAAAAGTAAACGATAACCAAGATCTCCGATGAAAACATAAAAGGCTCCGCGTGCGGGCAAAAGCCTTTTACGCGAAGCCTTGTTAACGAGGAGGATGTGCGGAAAACACACAGATCATCGTGATGACCAACGCCAGAAACAGCAAGAGTGAACACCATTCCTGCCCCGTCGGAAGTCGGAAACTAGCAGATCCTTTAGTCACGTCAATTGCCTCCTTGAAAAAATTATCCCACAGAGATTATATCCTATCTTTTTCATTTGTCGAACAGGCAGAAGATCGATTCGATTTGTTCGATCGGACCAGCTCCATTTTTCTTTCCCGATGCCAGCTTTTTATCTCAGCTTCGCGTTTCGACGCCTCGG
>CAZWWZ010000095.1:0-3133 GCA_964637795.1 uncultured Candidatus Saccharibacteria bacterium
GCTCAAGATGAACAGCTTTCCGAGCCCGCAAAATCATGGACTCGGGGGTGGTCAAAGTACCCGCCATATCTCACCTCATACAATGAACTGGATTTTAGCTCTTACGAGCCAGAAATAAAGCATATCAAAATCACAGGGAAAAACAAGAAAAATCCCGCATATCGCGAAAGATCCGAGATCTATTTTATGCCAACTATGCGATAATTCGTTGAACCGTTTTTCGTTTTTATCGTCACGCTTTCTCCGGATTTTTTTCCGATAAGCGAGGCACCGAGCGGGGATTCCTGCGAGATGCGGCCGGTGTCGGGATCCGTTTCCTTTGGCCCAACGATCTCAAATCTCTTCTCGCCATTTTCCGTTTCGAGCGTAACGATGGAACCGAGTTTGATGCCCCCGTCCGCATCCGGTCCCGGCGTTATCACGACGACACGTTTCAATTCGTCCTCTATCTCCAGTATTTGCCAATTCGCCCGGCGAAGCGCTCCTTTGGATGCCGTATATGCCGCGTTGTCCGAACGATCGCCCTGAGCAGCCGCCTGTGCCGTATCGGCAATGAGGTTCGGCAGGGATCGCCTGATCCGTGCCAACTTTCCTTGAAGTCGCGCAAAACCAGCCTTGGTCAAATAAACGGGTCCGGTGTCGCGCTTTTTCAACTCGTCCGATTTTCGTCGAGGGATCTGCATGATATCGTTATTCTACATTTCCTTTTATTTTTTGAACACAGCTGAGGTTGCGCATGAACAGGTAATTTGATTTACTTACTATCAAGAAGAAGCAAATCATGAAGAACAGCAACAGGAATGGAATCGAACTGATCTTAGGAACGATGCGTTGCGGGAAAACCGCGGAACTTCTGCGCCGCGTGGCGGTTCAACGAAACTTCGCCCATCACGACGTTCTTGTCGTCAAACCTGCCGATGACACGAAGAGCGGAACAGGAGTGATTACGAGCCGTTACGAAAAAGGCGAGCAGCAGATGCCTGCGATTGAGATCGATTCCCAGAACCCATGGGAGATCTATGACATTCTCGAGAAGGAAGAGCGGAAACTTAATAAGAGAATGAACGCGATCGCGATCGACGAGGGGCAGTTCGTGAAAGATCTTTTCCCGCTTGCCGGTTCCTTGCTTGAAAACGGTTATGACCTGCTCATCGCCGGACTCGATCTCGATTTCCGGGGACTACCGTTCGGCGACATGCTGAAATTGCAGTGGTTCGTCTCCGCATATGGCGGCAGCGTCACCCAGTGCGTATCATACTGTGAATGTGGCGCACAGGCGTTCTTCTCTCAGCGACTTGATGAGAATGGTGATCCCGCGCCATATGACAGCCCGATCATCATGCCGGGCGAATCCTATCGTCCACGCTGCCGGAAATGTTTCGTGCTTCCTGGTCGGCCGCATCTCTGGTGATCCGCCGCATTACGCTGCGTTTTTCTTTTTCACGAACATTATCGCTTTCTCAAGCGTCTTTTCGAAATCATGATATCTGAGCCATGCTTTTTGGATCACGTCACGAAGTTCTTCGTGCCCCGGGTAGCCGATATCTTTGCCGAATCGCAAATCGTCGAATTCGAGATTCAATAAAACCGTCAAAGATTCTTTGATGTCCCATATTTGCTGTCCCGATAATCCTTGTTCTTCGCAAGTCTTCTGATAATAGGTATGGAACATAAAATGCATCAATTCATGCGTGGCGTTATCCGTTCCTCCCGCAAAGGTATTTCTAAACATGTTTGCGGCAAAAACCCGAGCTGGCACGTTATAGCCGAACCAATCGCCGCAAGATAAAACGCCGCGAATCGAAGAAAACGCAAATGGCCGATCGTGGACTTTTTCGATCCTTCGAATAAAGTCCTTTTCCATCTTCGCCCACGCAACATTCATATCTTTTGCAAGCACATTCAGCATCTTCTTTCTTGACGGAGAATACCGCCAGTCGATTTCTTTCGCGATAAAACGCCTCTGTGCAGCAGGGGAAAGTTTCAGGAGTTTCTCGTAACGCTCGCTTTGCTTTGCGGTGAATGAATGATTTTTATTCTTATAGGTCCAAAGGTTGATCAGATGATTTTCGATATCCAGATCCTCATTGACCACGAATCGGACAACTTGTTTTTGCATACCTAAAATTATAGCTCTTTTCCGTAATTTTTCCGTCATTCTGAGCTCTGCGAGAAATCTTATATCTGTGGGCATAGAAAATTGAACCGAGAGAAACAACTTTTACAAAAATCCTATTTCGGGTATGATAGCGACATGAGGAAAAGAACATGGATCGTGTTTGGCTGCGTCATTGCTGCGGTAATTGTGGTCGCGGTGATTTTGGATGTTAAGGCAAAACGATCCGTTCAGGAAAAAGTTGTTATTCCGGCGGGATGGCAAAGCTATGAGAACGCGGATTATGGATTTTCACTTGCCTATCCGGCAAATTGGCAGATTTTTACGGGTTTGCTGAAAAATGATGTTCCGGAGGTGGTTTTGGGCGATCCGATCGAGGGAACGACCACTTATGCGCTGGACGTATTGATCAAGAACAATACCAGCACGCTTTCTTCCGACGAATACGTAGCGGATATGTTATCGAAGCTGGAGGCGGAAAATCAGGCGAATGGAACAGATACGCCGTCAGCTTTTGTTCAATTTGTAAATGCATCCGGATCGGACGTAACCGTGGCGGGAAATGATGGCTATGAACTTAACGATGTTTTCGAGTTCGATCACAATGCGGAGCAGATCTATGTGGCGCACAACAACAAAACCCTTGTCTTTGACTTTCCTGTTGTCGATACGAATCCGAATATTTCTTCATCAACGGAAAACAACGCCATTGCACACGAGATAGTGAATACGCTGAGCTTCACGAAATAAAATAGAGATTCGAACCCCGAAATATAAGGGAAAATAGCTATTATCCTGGAATCATGCTATGCTATAAGCATGACCGCCACAGAAAAAGTCAAGTCAACCCTCGACCAAAAGCTTAAAAAGGTCCGCGAAACACCGGCTGGTTTCCCATTTTTTGTTTCATTGCATGATTTTGTGTAATATATCGAATCCACGCCTTCATTCTTGTTCTTTTTTTTTTTTTTTTTCAAGCAGAAGACGGCATACGAGATCTCTGTGAAATATGCCCTT
>CAZWWZ010000096.1:0-3115 GCA_964637795.1 uncultured Candidatus Saccharibacteria bacterium
TAGAACCAACCTCATCCGAAGGGTCAGTAACAACCTGTTGATCCAAGGCGGCATAAATCGTATCCGCATGGGCGGTAGGTCCGAACGGTTCTTTCAGCATGGCGAACAATCCGGTCAGAATGTTTTCATGCGCCTCGGCAAAGCCGACGGCCCGCACATCCTTCAATACAAGGCCGGGTACTGTGGTGGTTTCGCCGCCAAGGGCATAGGTAATTCCTTCCGGAACATTCGTATAGGTGGCGGATGTGGCGGGAGCGGTTTGCTGATATCCCGGGAAAACAACCCAGGTCGCCGGAACCGGCGTTCCCGATCCGGCCATCTCCGAGGTCACGTTGATCGTGCCGGTGTTGCTTCCGTTACCGACCGTGATCGAAGGCGTGAACGTCGAACCGAATGAATCGCCGTTATCCTGCATCTGCCAAGTTTCGGTATATTTTCCATTGCTTGATGGAGCAGTCATGCTCTTTAAGATAAATGTTGCCTCATCCCCCGGCGCAATACTCGTGCCTGCACCATAGGAATAGGAATAACCGCCATCATCCATTTCGCAGATCCTCTGAGGGCCAGTACCGCCTAGACACGCCGCCATCGCGTACGCAGTAGGAAAGAAAGGTGATTTGTCATTCAGCAGGGTGGAGTTCCCGTTAGTCGGACAATCGCCAGGTTCCGTATAACAGACTCGCACAGGAGCAGTATATGTTATCGTGACGGGAACCACTTTTATCGCCTGAGCAGACTGAAGATTCACGCTAAAAGATCCGCTATGGGTCAATAAATCCGTTGGTGTGGCATAGATAAAATCAGTGGTACATGATTTCTGGTTATTGGCGGCAGTTGCAGATGGCGCATCATTCAGACCGGAACCATCAGCATCTGTCTGACAAATTCCGCTCTGGGTTCCCGTGGCGTTTCCTTTTTTCATCGGCCACAACGCCGTGCCGGTATTCTTCATAGTTATCTCGAGCTGATTACCATCAGAGCCTGTTGTTTTTGTTTCTCCAACATTGAATGTGGATGGAATATTATCGCTTACATGGGAAGCATTGAAAGTTTCCAGAGAAAAAGCGTTTATGGTGAGTTCTATGACATCGGGGTCGCTGCTGATAACTTGTCCTCGACACGTACCGAGACGCTCCTCGGCGCCCACGGCGGAACCCGTACCCCCGCCAGCAGGAGTGAAGGTTCCACCACAATAAGGATCAAGGGGCGCCGAAATGTTCGCTCCTTCCATCCATGGCGTATTAGGAAAAACGTAATCGTATTCTACCAACCTATCTCCTATCTCAGCCTGGAACTGAGTCCCGGCTGGTAATGGGCGGGTTTGCAAAGAGATCGTTACATAATTAAACCTATCGTGCGACGGATCCGATGAGACTAAAACCACGGGAGCGGAATAAAGATCGAAGCCCTGTTTCGCGATGTCGCTCGCCCAGTACGTCCATCCCATCCCGCAATTTGTGCCCGGATATTCGCACACCTGCACTCCGATCCTGAAATCCGTCTTAAAGGTTCCTTTGCCCAAATTGCTCAATGACGGCGAAATATATTTAACGCCTTTAAAATTAACCTCAGTGCCGGTAACCGTCTGGGAGGAATTAGTTGCGGTAACAGTGGCAGTGCCAATAGATCCGTTATCATTTGAGGCATTGAGGCTAAAAGTTATCGTGTCGGCCGATGCCGCTTCCGCTGTTCCGGTCGAGAGATAAAAGGGGTGGACTGCCTGCACACCGGCGGCAACCGCCACGACAACCCCGACCGCAAGGACTGCGTACCAATATTTTTCAATGACTTTCATGAATTTTTAAATTTATTTCTTCACGTAGCTCACCGTGACCTTCAGACCCTGCTGACCCGAGGTCATGACCACGTTGGTATCCGCCGTCGACGTTACGGCATAGATACCACGGAAAGCGGCGATATTGGTGCTTGAATTCGTCACCGTCCATCCATGCGAAGCGAAGTAGCCGATATACTGGTCATAGAGGCCGTCCAGGGAAGAACTCGAGGTCCAGCTTGCGGTGTATTGGTTCAAATTGTAAGCATAGCCGATCGTATAGCTCTTACTGATGAGTGCCGTCTGATCGAGAATGAGCTCTTTCGGGAATCCGGAGACCAATTGACCGCTTGGCGCAAACGCCGCACGCGGAGCATTATATTCTCCCCAGACGAGCCACCAGATAAGGGCGAGCACGACGATGATAACCACCGCAGAGATTATGGCGACCCTTTTTTTGTATGCTATCCCCATCCACCACGCTTTTATTTTATTCATGGCTTGACTGTTTAATTTGACCTTATGTACCTTTTGTTTATTGTAGCATATCGAGAAAAAAATATACCGTGCGATCTATTTTGAGATCCCAAAATAAAACACCCTAAGCCAACCAGCTTGGGGTGTTTTTTTATTTTCCGAGACTCCTCGAAAGGCCCGGAATGACATATTTGTCATTATCCATATTTCTTCTTCATCCCCATCCCTCGCGAGACTCGGGATAAACTCCGATAGGAATCCTTGCTCCTAATTTTTATTTCCATTTCATAAACCTTCTATGGATTGACCTCGATCTGGTCAGGATTGTTCACAAGAACGCTCGTGGTCCAGGTACTGCCATTGCAGTTCAGGGTATATACCGTCGTGCTCGTCGGATAAACATTGACGCTACCAGAGGGCGGATTGACCGTTCCAACACCGTTATCGATGCTGCAGGAATTGGCATTCGAGCAGGTCCAGGAAAGCGTTGCTGATTCCGGAGGGACGATCGGCGTCGTGGACTTCGTGCTGAACGTGCAGGAAGTCGTACCATTGCCGGTACCGCATGAACTGTCATTCTGTACGCATGGTCCCCATTCGCCATAGCCGTTGCAGGTTTCTGTACCCGCGCAGGAATTTGCTTCCATACAGCTCTTGGTATCGTTCGGCGAACAGGAAGAACCGCTGCCCGAGGTAGTCACGCTGGCCGTCGCCTGGACGGCACTCCCGCCGTTCTCCACGATCACGAGCGGATGGTAGGTTTTGGCGTCCGGATAGGTCACGCCGGCGGTATCGGTGGTCGCCGAGATGCTATCGTCTTTCTTTGTCGGCGTTCCGCAAGCCGTCGTGGCATCGCTCACGCTC
>CAZWWZ010000097.1:0-3108 GCA_964637795.1 uncultured Candidatus Saccharibacteria bacterium
TAATTTTTTCATAGTGATATACTGATAATATCATGAATCGTCAGAAAATTATCGCGGGCGTAGTTTTGATAATTGTTTTTGTCGGCGCTGCTATTATTTTCTTGGGAAATTTCCAAAAAATAAAATCCTCGCCTATTTCCTTGAATGATCGAAATAATTCGCCCGTTTCCGTGTCGACGCGGGTTCCCATAACCGGTAATGCTTTTTTGTCCGCTGTGAGCGATGGAATTTCTTTGCCTGATGCGAACCAAGACGTTCAGATGCCGGTATCATCATCGGATTCCCTGCCGCTTTCACCATCTAAGTTGGAGGCTGATGCGGGATTGCCACTAACCGGCAATGAAGGAAATAACGCTGTTTTATCATCGAATGCCGATATTTCTTCGACGACGAACCAGGCCGCTTCCTTGTCGTTGCCTGATGTTTCGGATTCAGAATTAACGATCGGCGCGGATGGTGCGGCGTCACCCCTGGATTATGTGATAGCTTTTAATGCGGATTATAAAAAAGTTGATTTTGACTACAGCCGATTCAATACTGTTTTGAAGGATGATAATGGCGTTCCGCTTTTTATCCCATCGCTGATAGAAAAGGCGATTGCCGATAATAATTTCTCCGAGATCAGAGACTCTCTTGAGGTTCAAAAAGATTTTGCAAATGCAGATATCGCATTAATGAAATCGATCAGGGTTGCGGACAGTGCAGTTTCCTTCGATAAAGAAGTTATCGGCACGGAAGAATTAACGGTGCAGTTGGCCGATGATGCGCTTGATGTTTCCTCGGGCGGTCTTTCCCGCGGAGATTTCGATAAGTTTAATGATTCTTTTTCTCTGACCGTGGGACTGTTACATGATGATTTTGCGCACGATATGGAAGTCGCCCTCTCTGCGGGATCGCCTAGGACAAAAAGTTTTTTAGGAAGCTTTGCTGATATAATCAGCCCCGTCGCACTTGCAGATACTCCTGGTGTGAGCAGTCATTTCGGGGGGAAGATAACAGCTATCGTGCCCGCTATTTTCGCCGTATTCGTCACTATTAGTCCGCCGGTTCCTGCTGAGATAACTGTTCCTGATGCGTTTTTGGCGACCCCCCTTTTCTTCTCCATGAAGTCGATGGTGCCCGGCTCTTGGTGTATTGGATTATATGAGACAGCTCCCCCGGAAACAGTTATCATGATGGGCACAAGTCTTCCCGTGCCATAACGATATCCACATTTTTTCGGAATATTTTTAGTTAAAAATCCGCATAGTCATCATTTGATGAGAAATCAGCGTCCCTCCCCTGGTTTTCCGTTTGGTCGTCGACGCGGAGATACTCCTGCGGTATTTCACTGAGGAAGCGTGATGGCATGCCGAAAAAACTGATGAATAACTTTTTCCGTGCGCGGGTCATGGCAACATACATCAAGCGCCGTTCTTCCTCGATCGCGTCATCGTTATCCATCGACCGGACGTGAGGCAAAACGCCTTCTGATGCGCCGGCGATGAACACGGAATCAAATTCAAGCCCTTTTGCGAGATGGATCGTCGAGAGATGGACAATGGAACCATCCTGCCTTTCATTTTTATCGTGCGTTCCGGCGGTTCCTCCGGAAGGCTTATCGGTTGACTGGACAAGCGAAACTTTTTCAAGAAGATCGGCGAGTGTCTGAAATTCGGCAGCAAAAGCTGCAAGCTCGGAGATATTCTCTTCGCGCTCCGCGGCGTTGATGAAATTCTGTTCGAGATAATCAAAATAGCCGAACGATTCAAGGAAGATATTTAATATTCCCGCAGGAGTTGGATCCGCCGCGGCGGTCAATCCGTTTTTAAATTCGGTGAATTTTCTCCGCGAAAAATTCTTTTCAAGACGTTCCCTGCTCGGTTCATCTTTTTGGTTTGCGGCGTATCGAAGTGCCGCCACGGCATCTTTCACTTCGCGCCGCTCATAGAATTTCAATCCACCGAAAATACGGTACGCGACGTTCTCGCGGATCAGCGCTTGTTCGATAGCTCGTGATTGTGCATTGGTACGATAGAGAATACCGACCGTGCTTTGAACATCAGTGCGTTGCAGATCGGATATTTTTTTCGCGATCCATGCCGCTTCCTCGTTCTCTCCCCATGCTTCAAAGAGCGTGATGGGATCGCCTTCCGGATTCGATGTTCGTAATTTTTTTGGTGTGCGAAAACGGTTGTTCTGCACAACGGCCTGTGCGGCATTCACAATGGTCCCTGTCGACCGGTAATTCTCTTCGAGAAAATGCACGGTTGCATCCTTCCAGTCCTTGTCGAAATTCAGGAAAGTTTTGATATCCGCATAGCGCCACGTGTAGATGGTTTGTTCATCATCTCCTACGACACTTAAATTTCGATGGCTTCCCGCCAAGAGTTTTACGAACTCATATTGCATGGGGTTGATATCCTGCCACTCGTCAACAAGTACAGCATCGAACGCGGTCTGATATTTTTTGAGTACGGCGGGATTTTGTTTGAAAAGCAGGACGGGTTTTTGGATGAGGTCGTCGAAATCGAATGCGTTATTGCGCTGGAGTGCGGCCTCGTAGGCGTCAAAAACTATTCTTATTTGATTTTCTTTTTCCGGCGAGATGTGCGTACGCTGCATATCTTTCATGAAGGCGTCATTTTTTATTTCCGAGATCTTTTGGGCAAAGAACATCGGAGCTTCATCTTTTTTGGTTGATTTCGATGATCGTTCGTTGTCGTCCGTCTTTTCTCGTAGGGTCACCCCCTTGACCGCCTTTTTAATGAGATCAAACGAATCATGGTCATCGAAAATGGCAAAGTTCGGTTCACGTCCGAAGGAGCGGCATTCTTTTCTTAAAATTCTTGCTCCGAAAGAATGAAAAGTTCCAATATAAGGAACATTACCTCGATCAGCTTCTCTTGAGGTATCTTTTTGGTAGTCAAAAACACGTTCCGCCATTTCTGCGGAAGCCTTATTGGTGAAAGTGATAGCGCAAATTTTTCGAGGAGCAATTCCCTTCTCTATCAAGTAAAGTATGCGGCTGGTGAGCGTGCTTGTTTTTCCCGTACCGGCTCCGGCAACAATCAGAAGAGGACCGGCCGGTGCGTGCGCGGCGCGTTCTTGAGCTTCATTAAGATGAAC
>CAZWWZ010000098.1:0-3068 GCA_964637795.1 uncultured Candidatus Saccharibacteria bacterium
AACCACCGATAAGATTTAAGCTGCGCCTCGTTAAGGTCGAGCGGCGCGAGGAGAGGTTTTGATTTTGAGAAATCTTTGACTGAAGAAAATTTCGCCATTGTTTGTTTATTTTTTATTATATAAAGAGAAGGTGCTACGAGATGCTCCTTCTCACGTTTTTGGTCGCCTTTCAAAAACGCGTATTGGCTAAATTAAGAAATTATCGTGTACCCCATCGCCTCGTACACGCAAAAAACGGCAAACCGCTCCCCTTTGCTAAGCGGTACCGTTCCCTCACCGAACCTTTCGATTAATCCTCTCCAAACATGATGTCTAGGTATTTAACTCCATTTGACATCCATTTGTCAAGGACTTCGGGTTTTTGTTTTTGACAACCCGCGGAACCCGTCCCTGCGAAGGCGGGAAGCCCGAAGAATGCAGCCCGCTCATAACGGAAAATATCGCCCGGCTCCGCAGTCGCCGGGCACCCGACAATTTTCCTATTCGCTCACGCATTCCTTGCCCACTTCCGCTTAGATTGCCGAAAAACAAAAAACTACGTTTATATTTTTTAGCTCAGATATCAATCGCTCAGATATTTCTTTATGTTTGCGTCCTGTTCCGCGAGCGTCGAAGCATAGATAATCTTCCCTGTTGCAGGATCACTCACATAATAAAGATAAGAAGAACTCACGGGATGAAGCACTGCCGTGATCGCCGCAATGCCCGGATTTCCAATGGGTCCCGGCGGCAATCCCGCATAGAGATACGTATTATAGGTCGAATCATACGAAGAATCCGGAGAGAAATCCGTGTGCGTGAGCGCCGAGCAATCCACGATATCCGTCGGCAACGTGATCTGTTTCGCGTAACATACCGTTGCATCAATCTGAAGACGCATGCCTTTCGCCATCCGTTTTTCCATAATGCCGGCGATAATGCTTTGATCCTCCGGATTGGGCGCTTCTTTTTCCACAATCGATGCGAGCGTCAGGTCCTTTTCGACATTCTTCGGATCCGTTGCGAGCGTCGGTCCCGCCTTTTCGTTGAAATTGTCCAAAAATTTCTGCGCAACGTCCGCAACGTCCGATGAAAAATAGAACTGATAGGTATCGGGAAAAAGCTTCCCTTCCAGATCGCCGTCATCCTTGAAGTTGATCAGGTCGCCCCGCGAAATGACGCCGGCAGCCGCAAGCTCCTGATCGATCTCGTAAATATTCGAGCCTTCTGCAATCGTCACTTTTACCGTTGAAGCTCCGGCGGAAAGTTCCCTGAGAATGGCAAAACCCGACATCGCAGCCGAGAGACGATACGTGCCTGATTGTATATGAAAGGCCTTGCCGCTCGTAAATGCGGCGATCTCGAACGCCGGGCGCGCGCGCAAAAGATGCGCCGACGCAAGTGCCGTAACCACTTCCGAGAAGCTCTCGCCCTGTGCGACCTTAACGGTCACCGTTCCGACGCTTCCTCCCTTCGAAGATTTTATCGGAGCAAGACCGGAAAAAACCGATGCGGCAAAAAAAATAAGGACACCAATGATCGCCGCAATGAGCAATATGCTCCATTTTTTTCGGCGCAAAAAATCCGCACCATGCGGATTTTCGATTTCTTTTGGCTGTTCCTGTTCTGGTGAGATATCTTCCATGAGTGTTGCTAAGAATAACAAACTTTGCGGAAAAATCAAAACTATTCTGCCATTTCGAGCCGTGCGAGAAATCTCTGGGGATCCTTCGCTAAACTCAGGATGACAAAAAAAGATAAAATTTATAATTTTGCTTACGATGACGTGATCGTCGCGATATCCTGCGCGAAGGACTGCGCCCGCTCAACGACCGCCTCACCGTAGGTCCAAAGATAATTCTTCCACCGGCTACCTGCATAATATTTCGCCGCCGTGCACCGCTCAATGCTCACGGCCGCGGTATAGTTCGCCTTGCATCCCGACATCGCGTCTTCAAGGTATAAACCTGTCGCCGCAAAGGCATCGGCGTTGCTCCATGGCGACGGCGGATTATTTCCGGTGATCTTGGCGACATCCGGCGCGTAAAGCTCCCAGGTCGATGGTTCGAACTGCGCCGGTCCCATCGCCCCGCCATAAGCGCCGTCGGAGTTCGCACACGACACCATCATCGTAGAGGGATCGAGGCCAAGCTGTTTGGTTATCTGCAGAAATATAGGAATGTTCGAGGGGCTCATCGCTGAATCATAACTGCACCGTCCGACGTTCTGGCCAAGCGCGGATTCACGATCAAGGACCGCGAGGATCAGCGACGGATCAACGCCGGTCGCGTTCGAAGCAAGTTTTGCATATTGATACGCGTCCTCGAACGAAAGCTGGCCACCGCCCAAGAGCTGGAAAATACGGTCACGGATCTGCGCTGCCGTCGCCTGGGTCTGTTTCAAGAGTGTCTGATATTTCGATTCCTGGCCCTTGGTCTCGGAGAGCAACTGATTCTTTTGGCTCTTCGTGCTCGCGATCTCCTGGGCCTGCGCCTGCTGATATGCCGCGATGTTAACCGTATCCGCCTTCGATGCTTCGAACTGCTGCTGCTGATCCTGCAATTGACCCTGCAGATCGGTCACCTGGGTCACGGCAACGCGAAGATTGTCCTGAAGAAGGGAGATGTTCTGGGTGTCGTTCCAGAAGTCGGAAAGTTGGGGATTTTTGAGAAAAATTTCGATCAAGCTCACTTGGTCATTCTTATAAAGACCCTGGATCAAGTTGCCGAGCGCCGCTTCCTTGCTTACGATTTCCGATTGCGTCGTGGCGATCTGGGACTGCGTTTGCGCGATATTCTGGTTAAGTTCAGTGAGCGTCAGATTGGTCGCCTGGATCTGCAAATTGACGCTTGCTATCTTGGCGTTCAGCGTTGCGATCTGATCCGAGAGCGTGTTTCCCTGTTTTTCATAGCTTGAGATCTGTCCTTGGTATTGATCGATCTGCGTTTCAAGCTGCTGCAGCTGGCTTTCAAGCTGGGCTCGTTCCGCGACGCTCGAGTTCGATGATGCAGTATCGCCCGATGCACGCGTAAAGACCGTTGGCGCAAGAACCGAGCCAAAAACAAAAAAGGCGACCGCAACGGCAACGA
>CAZWWZ010000099.1:0-3067 GCA_964637795.1 uncultured Candidatus Saccharibacteria bacterium
AAAATAGAATTTTGGTCAGATTTTTCGGTTCATGGAACACCATTCTGCGCGATGCAAAACTTGACCGCGTCATCCATGCCATTGAAAGAAGGACGGCCGGTTTCAAAGACTTCCATCTGACGATCCTCTTTGGCTATGACGGAAAACAAGAAATGCTGGAAGCGATAAAAGCTATCGCACGACAACCCGGAAGAAAAATAGGCACAGAAACCATTCAGCATACCATTTGGACGGGTGCGCTTCCGCCGGTCGATCTAGTGATCAGAACCGGCGAAGAAGATCCGGGTTGGTGTCATTGGAGCGCAGGGTTCATGATGTGGCAGACGGCACATTCAGAATTTTATGCCACCAAAACCCTTTGGCCGGATTTTTCCATCGCCGAATTTGAACGCACGCTTGATGAATATTCCCGGCGCGAACGCCGCTTCGGGAAATAAAGCTCCGCATGGTCGCATCAATGCGTTTTTGGGGAGTTTTTCCACGCTAAACAAAACACCCCGTTTTGACGGGGTGTTTTTATGAATCAAATTCTATTCAACGCTTACCATTTTCGCATAGCGACGATTCCCGTCGAACTTCATCTTGGTCGTTGCTTTGAATTTCACGACACCGGGCTTTCCGGCATAAAGCGTATCATCGCCTGCGCGAACAACGCCCTGTCCGGGAAGATATTTTGTACCGCGCTGGCGGATGATGATCTGGCCAAGATTCACTTTCTGGCCATGGTTGATCTTAATACCCAAACGTTGTGCGGCGGATTCACGGCCGAGTTTTGTTGAGCCTAAAGCTTTAGTATGTGCCATAGAATAAAATGTTGAATTTACAAATCCTCAATTTTTTAATGAAATAATCGACGAGAAATTCATTAAAAAATGATGAAACAATACTTGAAAATTGTTCCTGTCATTCTATGCTATACTGATGACAATGTCAAACCAGACCAATAAACTTGTCATTGATATTGAGACCATCGGAGAAGATTTCGATCAGTTGGATCACGCGACCCAGGAAAACCTGACTCGCTGGATCAAGCGCGATTCCGAGAGCGATGAGGAATACAAAATCGCACTTGAAGATCTGAAGAATGGCCTTGGTTTTTCACCGCTTACGGGTGAGATCGTCGCCATCGGTTTATTGGATTACCATAAGAATGAAGGTGCAGTTTATTATCAGGCGCCAGGCCAGAAAAACAAGGAAACCAAGGAAGATGGCGTTTCATTCAAGCAGATGACCGAGGAGGAAATGCTCAAAAAATTCTGGGAGCTTGCCACGCGATATCAGGTCTTCATCACATTCAACGGCCGTGCATTCGATATTCCGTTCATAGCCATAAGGTCGGCGATCAAGGGCATCCGACCGACGAAAGATCTCATGCGCGGCCGGTATCTCTATCAGAACAATCCTGATTCGCTCCATATCGATCTCGCGGAACAATTGAGCTTCTATGGCGCGACACGCCGGAAGGGAAGCCTGCATCTTTTTTGCCGCGCATTCGGCATTCAAAGTCCGAAATCCGAAGGCGTGACAGGTGATGACGTGGGGCCGCTTTTTAAAAAGAAAAAATTTCTTGATATCGCAAAATATAACGTCCGCGATATCCGCGCCACTCGCGAGCTCTATGCCAAGTGGGAAGAATATCTGCAGTTCTAGCTGTCTGTCGTTCCAAGCGGAGTCTGTTCCGAGGATTTTCGCGGGACAAAGAATCTATTTTTTGTCCTCCCCGCGAAAGCGGAGACCCAGGTTTCACTTTTCTTTCCGTCATCCTCGATCTAGTCGAGGATCCGTGCTTTTTCTCTATATTATTTGGACGACGATTAAAAGCACGGGTAGTCCCGCTTCCGGGACTATGACAAAGGAAAATGTTCTTTTAGAAAATTTATTTTCATTTTCGCTGAACGAACCAAGAAAAAAATTCTTTTAGAAAAATTTAATCTCCTCCGTGGTACGGTAGGGGAATGGAATTCTTAAAAAATTGGACCATCTTTTATGAAAAAGAGGTATTGTTCGTCGCAATTATCTTTTTTGTCGGTTCAACAAGCTTTGCCTTGGGGTATCTTGCGAACCGCGAGTTCAACCATGCGCCGATCATCATTGAAAAATGCCCGGGCGAAGCAAGCTCAACCTTGCTGTAAATCATTGAGATCCGCCAGCACCTCTGCCGCATGCGTCATGGGATTCACATCCTCATATATCTTTGCGATCTTACCCGCAGGGTCAATGAGAAACGAGGTACGAAGCGTCCCTTCATACTCATGTCCCATAAGTTTCTTTTTGCCCCAGACGCCGTACTTCTTAACCACTTCTTTCTTGTCGTCCGAGAGCAGCGTGAACGGCAGTTCATATTTCTCCTCGAATTTCTTGTGACTTTCCACGCTGTCGACACTTACGCCGAACACGACGATCTTTAATTTTTTGAAGTCCGGAAAGCTGTCGCGGATCGCGCACGCCTCCTTGGTGCATCCCGGCGTATCATCTTTAGGATAGAAATAAAGGAGGACCCATTTGCCTTTATGATCAACCAACAAATGTTCCTTGCCGTTCTGGTCGGGCAAAGCGAACAATGGAGCCGATGAATGGAGTTTCGGGGTCATGATTGTTTCTGATGAAATCATTATAACATGATGTATCTGGAGCTTGAAAGACGGTCTATGGCACGAGACGAAGGCCGCCGGATCGGAAGAATGCGAATGTCTTGACCGGATCGAAATTTCAAAAAAGGCAGTTTAGGGTGCCATCAAATAATTAAGGCAACGCAATAAACGTCAGCCCCTTTTCTTTTTCAAACTTTTCTGCTATAATCTCATTTCGGCTGGAAGAGTCGAGGAAGATGGATCCCCGCATGCGCGGGGATGACAATTATTGTCGTCAAGATAACTCATACTAATTTCATGGAAATTCGCAACATCGCCATTATCGCCCACGTCGATCACGGAAAAACGACGCTCGTCGACGCTCTCTTGAAGCAGTCGATCGGTTTTAAGTTGAAAAGCGGAGCCGACAGCGATCTCATCATGGATTCGAACGAACTCGAGCGCGAGCGCGGCATCACCATTTTTTCAAAGAACGC
>CAZWWZ010000100.1:0-3037 GCA_964637795.1 uncultured Candidatus Saccharibacteria bacterium
TCGATCGAACATTTGATGCGCATGACGCTCCCTGTTTCAAAGCTACCGACACTGCCTCCGCCTTCGCCTCAGGATATGAAATTATTCGAGCGTGAACGGACATTTCCGCCTCGCCGCTTCGGCCGCGGACCTCAGCAGAGTTCCGGCCGTCGCCGGCCCTTCGAGCCGCATCGCCATCCCCGGGAACCGCGACGTTAGGATGTCTCTTAGATCGAATTAAACTTCGATTTTTACCGTCTGTATGGCGGCACTTTTAAGTTGTCTCGAAAACAGCCAAAGCAGAATTGATGCAAGCGCCGCAATGATCGCACCGAAGCAGAAAGGATATTGAGGCCCGAATTTATCCCAGAGAAATCCTGCAAAAAAACTGGCGGGCAATGTGGCGAGGCCTACAGCCGTTCCATAAATACCGAATGCCCGACCGCGATGATCGGGACTTACGATATCGGCAAGAAAAGCCTTTGCCACTCCCAGATTAGCCGCGTAATAAATGCCATAGAAAGCATAAAGCGGCCAGATCATATAAGCGCGGGAGGCGAACGCGAAACCGAGATAGACGAGTGCATATGCCGACCAGCCGATCAGAATCGTGGAAATACGGCCAATCCTGTCCGACAGCGATCCCAGAGGCACCGCGAACATTGCGTAAATAAAATTAAACAGGGCAATGACAAGCGGAACCTCAAGGAGCGTGATGCCGAGACTTTGCGCACGAAGGATAAGGAACGCATCGGAAGAATTCCCGAGCGTGAAGAGGATCACGATGCCGAGAAAAAGATAAAATGATCTCGATAGCGGCGCGCTGGTCGCCGAAACAATTTTTTGATCGATGTCCGCCGGATCCTGCTTCGGTGTTTCCTTTACCTTAAAAACAAGAATGAGCAGCGTAATAATGAGCGGGACGGCGCTAAAAAGAAGAATGAGGTGATAGAGCGACGCACTTCCTTTCAAGACATAGAGAAGTCCGAAAAGGAGAAGCGGCCCCGCGACCGATCCCAGCGTATCGAGCATCCGCGCAATACCAAAACTTTTCCCTCTGGTAGCCTTGTCGGCGGAACCCGCGATCAGAACATCCTTCGGCGGATCTTTGAGTCCTTTTCCCGTGCCGTCCATAAAGCGCAATCCCAGGACCGAAGCGCTGGAGGTGAAGAGCGCAAGAAGCGGGCGGCTCACCATGGAAAAGAAATAGCCGATGAAGATGATAGGTTTCTGTTTTTTGAACTTGTCAGAGAAGAGTCCCGCGATGACCGCAAAAAGATAACTGCTTGCCGTCACGAGCCCCTCGGCGATGCCAACGAACGCCTTATCGAATCCGAGGATCGTCGTGTAATAGATCGGCAAGATAGGGGAGAACGTGTCCTGGCTGATGCCGCCGAAGAAGCTCAGCAAGCCGACATAAAAAACATTCCTATTCTTTGGAGGATTCTCGGGCGTTTCCATATTCCTTATATCATAAACCACTCCGGCGATTTAAAAAATCCCGCGGACAGTATCGTGGATCGACTGCAAAAATCTGAGCTCAGATGACGTAATAAAAGATCAGAAAAAAATGGAATATGCTCCCGCCAAGTACGAACAGGTGCCAGATGGAATGAAAATAACGGATATCATCAAAGCCAAAAAAGATCATACCCACGGTATATGACACCCCGCCGGCAATCAGCAGTTCTATTGCATGCGGAGGCAGGGCGTGCCACAGCGGGACGATGAAGAACACGATGAGCCAGCCCATTGCAAGATACAATACGGCTGAAGCGACATTATGCTTGTCTATGGCAAGACTTTTATAAACGATTCCCGCGACTGCGAGCGCCCAGACGATGGCGAAAATGGTCCATCCTAATTTTCCTCCTATGGTTATCAGTACGAGCGGCGTATAGGTTCCCGCGATCAGAAGATAGATCATGCAATGATCGAGAATATGGAACACATGCCTTGCTTTCGTTCGTGCAAGCGCGTGATAGAGCGTTGACGAGAAATAGGAAAGCATCATGGATAGGCAGAAAATAAGCACGCTGACGGTTATGATCGTGCTATTCATGCTTTCCGCTTTGACAAACAGTATTATCGTTCCGAAGATCGACAGCAAAAGACCTATATTATGCGTGATCGCGCCGGCAATCATATCGCTCAGCCGATATGGATAAACATCTTTTGGACAATCCATTGTTCTCACTTTATTCTTAAACCGAGGAAGTGTCGAACCTATCTCAAAATCACTCCGGTCCGCATTACCCAGAACCCATCTCAAACGTACCTGCGTTTAAGATCACATTTTGTGGACGAACCATTGCTGTTTCTGTTAAAATGAAAATGTTCCCTTTCAAGAGACATCTTCGGACGTCATTTTTTCACTTTATCAATTCAATGGAATCACGAAATACATCATCTATCGTAGAAATCGCTCATCTCACGAAACGATTCAAAGATTTCACTGCGGTGGATGATATATCTTTCAGCGTCGAACAGGGAGAAATTTTTGCATGTCTGGGACCGAACGGTGCGGGGAAAAGCACCCTCATCAAGATGCTCATCACCTTGCTCTCGCCAACAAGCGGCAATGCCGTCATCAACGGACATGACATCGTGCATCATGCCGCGGACGTGCGGAATACGATCGGTTATGTTCCACAATCGATCTCTGTGGACGGTACGCTTACGGCATATGAGAACTTGATGCTCTTCGCCCGCCTCTATGATATTCCGCGGTCAGAATGCAAAGAACGCATACAGAAAACGCTCGCCTTTTTGCATCTCGAAAATCATGCGAACGCGCTTGTCAGAACTTTTTCCGGAGGCATGGTCAGAAAAATGGAGATCGGCCAGGCAATGCTCAACCGGCCGAAAGTGTTGTTTTTGGACGAGCCGACAACGGGACTCGATCCGATTGCCCAGCAGAGCGTATGGGAGCACCTCGCGGATCTGCGCAAGACAATGGGAACGACCATCTTCTTTTCGACCCACAACATGGAAGAAGCGGACGGCGTGAGCGATCGGGTCGCCGTCATGAACCAGGGGAAGGTCGCCGTCATCGGAA
>CAZWWZ010000101.1:0-1305 GCA_964637795.1 uncultured Candidatus Saccharibacteria bacterium
AGATGAAAATCCATTTTTTTTCTTGCATTCCGCGCCGTTTCGGTATCATAATAGAATCATGAAAAAGCGTTTTATTTTTATCGCAATTGTTGCTATGTTTTTGGCGATTTTCACCGTGCCCAAGTTTGCCGTGCCCGTTGATGCGTCTACGGCCAATGCAACGTCGACCATCGCGCTTGCTTCGGCTTCGACCGCGAAATCCCAGCCGCTCAAGTATGGCGTGTGGCTTCCGTTCTGGAATGCGCAGGATGGCGCACAGGACGTTTCCCTGAATCTCGATAAGCTCAATGAAGTGAGTCCGTTTTCCTATGAGATCGGCACGGGCGGCAAGATCGTCGATGACGCAAAGATCGATAACGGCAGTTGGGCAGGTTGGTTTTCCGCGGCTCACGCCCTTAATGTGAAGATCATTCCGACCATCGCGTGGTTCGATACGACGCCGATGTATAACCTGCTTTCAAGCGCTAAAACGCGTCAGGCGCAGGAAGATGCGATCGCAAAACTCGCAAAGACGCAAAAGTTCGACGGCATCGATATCGATTACGAGAACAAGACGTATGCCATGAAACCGTATTACTCGCTTTTCATTGAAGGGCTTTCCGACCGTCTGCACACGCAGAAGGAAACGCTGACCTGCACGATCATGCCGCGTTCGCCCGCCGTGGATATTTGGGGAGCAAATCCGCCGAGCCCTCTGCCGTATTCCGAGGATTATACGGTGCTCAATAAATATTGCGACGAACTGCGCGTCATGGCGTACGACCAGGGAACGGTCGATCTCACGATGGACGCGGAAAAGGGGAGCAGTACGCTTTATTCGCCGATCGCCGATCCTGACTGGGTTTCGCGGGTGCTCGCGAACATGTTGAAGTCGCTCGATCCGAAGAAGGTCATGCTTGGCATTCCGACCTACGGCTACGAATATCAGGTTTCCTGGAAGAACGGCGTGACGACCTATCAGGAAGTGCGAAGCTTCACTTATCAGGAAGCTATGGATCGCGCCGACCTCGTCGGCGTCACGCCGATACGGGACAATGCCGACGAGCTGAGCTATACCTACCAGACATCGACCTACGTTTCAGGAATTCCGGCGGTTCTCACGGCCTATGTCTCATCGACGAAACCGCAAATGCTCGCGCCGATCACGACACTTCCTAACAATGCGACGAATACTATGTTCGTTTCTTTCAGTGACGCCCAGGCGGCGCTCGATAAGATCGACCTTGCGAAGAAATACGGGCTTCGCGGCGTGATGTTCTTCAAGGCTGACGGCGAACTCGATCCCGCAACCTGGGACGATATACA
>CAZWWZ010000101.1:1405-2952 GCA_964637795.1 uncultured Candidatus Saccharibacteria bacterium
ATATTCCTTTATGGTATACTTCTTTTATAAATGAAAGGTCGCTATGTTTTTGCATAGAATCAAGAAAAATATAAATAAAAATGAACAAAAGAAAAATAGGAAGCAAAAAGGGTTTCACCCTTATCGAACTCTTGGTGGTTATTGCGATCATCGCGATTCTTTCGGTTGTGGTCGTTTTGACGTTGAATCCCGCAGAAATGCTGCGTCGGTCGCGCGATTCAAACCGCGCATCCGATCTTTCGATGATCAAAACATCGCTCAGCTTGTACCTTGCCGATGTTTCATCGACAAACTTAGGAACAGCAGGAATTTGCTATGTGCAGCTTGCTCCTGGCGTGACTCATGCTGCGAACTGGGAATTTGCTTCGACTACGCCAAATGAAAATGGTGGGACGGCTAGTGATGCCATTACTAGTTCGGCAACGGAATGCGGCAACTGGTTCTCAACCGCCGGTGCTACGGTTGCGAACGCCACTTCCAGCCGTTCCGTTTCTGGGGCGGGATGGATTCCGGTTATTCTTACCAACATAAGTTCTGGAGCTCCAATTGGACAATGGCCAGCAGATCCAGCATTTTCTCTTGGGTCGAGCGGAACTGGAAATGCTTTTGCGGGTCACTTCTATTCCTACATTATGTCGGATACAAATAATGGATATAAGCTTGCTGCAAAGATGGAAAGCGCATTGTATTCAAACCAGGGTTCGAGCGACTTGGAATCGACCGATGGCGGCACCGATCTCAATATGTACGAACAAGGAACCACTCTTACGCTCTAAGCGATCAAGAGTTTCTTGTAATGAAAAACGCCCCGCAAGGGCGTTTTTCTGTTAGATGTTGTTGCCCTTTCCGAATTCATTTCGTCATTCCGAGACCTGAGAGGAATCTCGTTCTTGTCTGTCGTGGTCTCGGGAGCGGGACCATCCGCGCTTCCAGTCTTTACTTCTCATTTTTAAAAGCACGGATCCTCGCCTCCGCGAGGACGACAAAAATATAAACCCTTCGGGGTCAAGTCCGATGTCGTGGTATCATAACCTCATGGAAGAATACGTGACCGATGCGATCGTTTTGAAGAAGGAACCTTCAGGGGAAAGTGATATGCGCTACACGCTTTTTTCCGAGCGGTTCGGAAAGATATCGGCAAAGGCGAAGAGCTCGCGGCGCATCGTTTCGAAGCTCGCGGGGCATCTTGAGCCGGGAACCGTGGCGAAGGTCCGCTTTATCGACAAGGGTTCCGCGCAGATCGTGGATGCGCTGAAGTCTTCGCGCGTCGATATTTCTCCGGCAGATCTGCGTTTTTTGAACGATCTTTTGCCGGATCTGCAGGCCGATCCCGAGCTCTGGATCCAACTTACGCGCCAGGCATTTTCGTGGCGCAATATTCTTCGGACGCTCGGTTGGGATCCGCATGGCGCGCTCTGTTCACTCTGTGGCCGCAAAGCGGGATGGTTCTTCATTCCGCGCCAGGAATTCCTCTGCGATTCCTGCGTTTCATAAATGGGGAAGAATAAGATATCATATATAAGAATAGAGGTTCCCGTCGTGGTCCG
>CAZWWZ010000102.1:0-2864 GCA_964637795.1 uncultured Candidatus Saccharibacteria bacterium
CTTCTCGGCATGATCCCCTATCGCGGCACGATAACCTGGGCGCCAAAAACACGGATCGGCTATGTTCCTCAGAAGATCGACGCCGATCGCCATCTGCCCGTTAATTTCAAAAATCTTTTTGCCGCAAAGGCGAGCATCCTCAAATTACCGGCAGCCGACATAGAAGAAGTTATCAAGATAGTCGGTCTGAACAATAACATTATTACGACTTCCGTCGGTCATCTTTCCGGCGGCGAGTTCCAGCGCGGGCTGATCGCTTTCGCACTCCTCGGTAAGCCGAGCGTACTTATTTTTGATGAACCGACCGCAAGCATCGACGTTGCGGGCGAAGAGCAGATATATGATCTTATTCATCGCCTTCAGGACGCGCAAGGCATTACAACCATCGTGGTTTCGCACGATTTGAGCTTCGTCTACCAGTACGCCACCAAGGTGCTGTGCCTGAACCGGGCTGGCGTTTGTTTTGGAGAACCCGATATCGCCTTGACGCCGGAAGCGCTCGAAAAGCTTTATGGGCCGCACAAGTATTTCCATTACTTCAATGATTCCCATTCGGACGATCATCGCGCCAAAAATCACGATATCCAGCAATGACAAGATAAAGATACCTTTTAGATATTAAACAATGGCTTCCTATTATTCCATAATTCTTGCAATCCTTGCCGCAGCCGCTGCGGGGCTGGTTGGTGCATTCGCCCTGATGAAGCGGACTATCCTTGCGGGCGACGTAATGTCGCATATTGCCATCCCCGGTCTTGGGCTTGCCTTGCTCTTTGCGTGGGATCCTTTGGTTGGCGGCGGACTTACACTTTTTCTCGGTATTCTCATTATCTGGCAATTGCAAAAAAAGACCGAACTTTCCGCCGAAGCCGCGATCGGGGTCATCTTTGCGAGCTCGGTCGCGCTTGGCGCGCTTCTCATTCATTCTGATGAAGCGCTGGTTGATGCGCTTTTCGGCGGCTTCAAAAACCTCACACCCGCTGAATTCGCTTTCGGTGCCGGAGCAAGCATTTTGATCATCGTTGCATTATGGCTCTTGCGAAACAAGCTCATTATTTCGCTTTTTTCGCCGGAGCTTGCGATCTCGAGCGGCATCAATGTGGATAGAATAAACCTTTGGTATTTGCTGCTTTTCGGTCTCGCGATTCTCGCCAATCTTCGCTTCCTTGGCGCGCTTCTTGTGGGGTCGCTCATCATTATTCCGGCAGCCGTTTCACGTCAACTCACGCATTCTCTCGGTACATTTCTTACGACATCCGTTATTGTTTCCGTACTTTCGATGCTTATCGGCACGTTCATTGCGATGCACTATAATCTCGACACCGGTGCGACCGTGGTCGTGACCGCCGCCGCGTTCTTCGTGCTCAGTCTGTTCAAAAAGAAAAGATAATTTTGTCGTCCCCGCGCAGGTTCGGAATGACAATTTTATAACACCTCCAGATCCAGCGTTTGGGTGATCTTGATCTGTTTCACAAAATCGGGAACGTGGCTCACGAGGATCATCGCGCCGTCATAGCGATCAAGCGCTTTTGCAATAACAGGAATGTGACGGAAATTGATATGATTCGTCGGCTCATCGAGAAGCAGCAATCCTGGACGCTCAAGAACAAGCCGCGCAAAGGCAACGAGTCCTTTCTGGCCCTCGGAAAGCAACCCGATCTTTGTTTTCAAGATTTCCGCATCGAGTAAAAATCCCGCAGCGGTCGAACGCATTTCTTCCTCCGTCCCCTGGCGCGCAGCATCGGAAAGTTCTTCATAAACCGTTTTATCAAAATCGAGCGTCGAGAAATCCTGGCGATAGTAGCCGATGCGGATACCGGGCTGGATCTCTTCTCCTTTGGCGTTGCCCGACGCTAAAGCTTTAAGCAGGGTCGTTTTACCGATGCCGTTCGGTCCGGCGAGCAGCAGTTTCTCCTTCCTCTTCAAGATTATGTTCACTTTTTTTGCAACTGGCTTATGCTCCTTCACGACCGAAACTGAGGTCAGTAAAAGAATGCGACCTGCAACCTCTTCCTGACACGGAATGACGAAATTCCGGATCGTCCGGTCTTCCTGGCGCATCAGGACGACATCACCTTCGAGCTCGGATATCTTTTTATTCATCTTCATGGCGACATCGCGCATATGACCGCCTTTCTGCGCGAAGAAATTCGCCTGATCCTTGCGATGCTGGATCTCCTTTGCGAGCCGGACGTTCAACATGCGTTCGCGTTCGAGCCGCGCCTTGATGTCCTCGACCACTTTCAGATAATCGCCCACGTATTGTTCTATCTTTTTCGTGAACACGTCGAGATACAGCACGCCTTTTGTGAATGCATTAAGGAAATCCGCGTCATGGGAAATGACGACCACGGTCTTCTGATAATCGATCAGAAATTGCGTGAGCGCCGCAACGCCCTGCTTATCGAGATTGTTGGTCGGTTCGTCGAGCAGGAGGATATCGGGGTCCTGAATGAGCGCCTGCGCTAAAAGTAGGCGCGCCTGCTGGCCTCCTGAAAACTGGCCAAGCTTCTTTTCGAGCGGCGCCGCAAGGTGCACGACCTCCAGTATTTTTTTGATACGCGGTTCGATGTCGTACATCTTTTTTCCCGGAAACGCCCGTTCAAAAAATTCCAATACCGTGATCTCAAGCTCGTCGCGCGGAATGACCTGCTTGCCGATCGCGATGCTCAAACCTTTTTCGATGATGATCGAACCCTCTTCCGATTGGAGTTCGCCCATGATCATTTGAAATATCGTGCTTTTGCCTGCACCGTTCTGTCCCATGAGCGTCAGCTTCATGCCGCGGCGCACCGAAAAATCGACCTCATCGAGGATCTTTTTCCGCCCGTAGGAGAACGAAACTCCGCTGAATCTTAAAATGA
>CAZWWZ010000103.1:0-2853 GCA_964637795.1 uncultured Candidatus Saccharibacteria bacterium
GGCGGAACCCGGCAATCGTATTCATGGGAAGCGATGGTTGCCGGGCTTTCTTTTTATTTAATACTGCCGGGGTATATCGACAAAATATATTTATTATGTTATACTAGTACGGCAAATTACAGTTCTTTTACAATCAATGAGAATGAGGGATTTTGTGGTTTGATTGCAACTTTTGGCCCATGGCTTAAATAGATGATGGAGTGGGTCGAGGGTTGTAATCAAAATGTAACAAAGGAGATTTATTTCATGTTGCAACGTAGAGCGTCCGATGTAAAAACTTCCCTGGACTTCATGAAGGTCGTGATCACGACCTTTCCGCTTCTCGATAAGGCTCTCACCTCCGATCTTTCCAAAAATCCCGAAGTTGTCAGAGCGTTGCTTCGCGAAGCGTTCACATCTCAGAATTTCAAGAGGGTTTTCGCGAAGATTGAAAAGAAACGGTATTTTCCCAAAAAAGAACTGATCGTCGATTGTGATCAGATTCCCCATATGCCTGACGATATGAGCCTTGATGGTCAGGGTGCGGAGCATCAGAAGATGGGCAGGATGAAGCTTGTGATGCGCGACGGCAAGCTCTATGCGAATGGCTGCGAGGTGGAGTTGTATCTTTCACAGCATCAGCAGGATATCGGCACCGTGATCCGCGGCGATAAGCTTCGCGGAGAAATCAGGCGACTGAAGAACAAGCGTGCGTTGAACGCTTGCCTCATGCAAGCCTTGACGATGCATCAGGAGTTCATCCCCGACGCATGGAAAACGGTGGGCCATATTTATTTTTGGAACACGGTTTTTTGCGGCGCGTTCGGCCGCCTGTATGTCGGCTATCTTTTCTTCTTCGACGGGAAGTGGCGTTGGAGCTATGAATTGACCACGCACAACTGGTCGGAACGAGGCCCTGCCGCATGCATTACGGATTCGCCTCTTGCCGCTTAACCCTCGTTCTTTCCATTGATCTTTTGATTTTTCCCCTGCAGACTTCGGTCTGTGGGGGATTTTGTTTTCATTGATCTTTCCCGAAAAAATAATGGCCGCAGGAGAGTGGCGGTTTCTCCTGCGGCCTGATTGTTCATGGGGCTATTTTCCTTGTCGCGGTATTCCCGCAAGGCACGGTCCTTCTTGATCTGCGGTTGCGCCGCTCATGTGCAGCACATACTGCGGCCGGCCGTTCTCATCCTTGCCGATCTCCTGGACGGTTGGCGATGATCTGCTGTTGTCGAGCAGGATCTTCAGGTCTTGGATGCGGGGCATTTCGCTCTCGGTTTTCCCGTCGGGAAGGACATAGGTGAAGCTCACGCGAGGATCACCGAGAATGGGTGTGGAGAAGAAATACATGCAGCTTCTCTCCCCAGCCTGCCGATGAGCGCCGTCCATGGTTGATTTTGCGATCGGATATTCCGCTGTCACGACGCGGGCCTGGGCCTGTACGACGGCCGGGACCGAGATCATGATATTTGCCAAAAGCAGAAGCTTCACGATTTTCTGCATGGGAATTACCTCCTATTTTTCTTATAGAACAGAAATGAAATTTTGTCCATGATCCGTTCCGAAAGATCTCGGTTATCGCGTGTGCGCATTGTTCTTTTCTGATATAATGAAGCCTATGAAAAAGATTCTGGTTGCGATCGTTTTTGCCGGTATGGTTTTGCCGGTATTGTCATTTGCGGATGCCGTACCGCAGGCGACAAGCACCGCTGATTTGCGGACGTTGTATGAAAATTCCTTGCGACAGGTGATTGCACTCTTGATGCAGGAATTAGCTTCGCTTGAGGCTCAACTTACCGCGGAGAATTCTACAACCACGGGCACGAACAGTTCTTCTTCGGTTCCTGTCGCCTGTACGCAGGAAGTGGAGCTTTGTCCTGACGGTTCCTATGTCGGTCGGAGCGGTCCTACGTGCGCTTTTGCGGCGTGTCCGGCGGCTTCATCATCGGTTGCGACATCGACCGCAACCGCACCGATGATCCCCGCGCCTGCGCCGTCATCCACGGTTTCAACAACAAGCACTCCGGTCGCAAGCTCGGGGATTTCTGCCGCAAGCGCAACGCAGATCGGAAAGATGCCGCTGCAGCAGATCGGAACGATCACGATAGGTGCGTCGAATGCCGGCCCGATCGAGCTTGGATCGCTTAAATTGACCTTCAGTGGCAATGGCTATACCGCGGGTAGTTCGACGTTCTTGAACACTGTCACGTTGAAAGATCAGAATTCGGTTGATGTTGCGACGTCTTTTGGCGCGACGGTGACGCGTGATGCCGGTGCCGGAACGATGAGCTGGACGTTTCCTGCGACGGTGGCAGCTCCGCTTGTCGTGTCATCCGGTTCGCATCTTACGCTTCAGCTTTGGGGCGAGACCGACGTGATCCCGGGGATCGCGGGAACCGTAGAATCATTGTCGGCTATCATCCAGAATCCTGGCGACCTGACGTTCTATGACGGCGCTGATCCCGCCGCTATTGCAGCCGGACCGATCCCGCTTTCCATCACCGTGGTTCCGATAACCGTTTCGTCGCTTTCCTGGGGGCAGGGGATGTAAGATGGAACTTATCTCAAGCTTCATTTTCTTAGGACGTCATTCCGAGTTCGCCGAGGAATCTCGTTGATCTTCCCATGATTTCTCCGGGATTCCTCCCGAAGTTTGGGATGACAGAGGGGTTTTGAAATAGGTTCTTAGTAATTACTTTGAACATCCTTCGAATTCTTTCACGATCTTTTTTACCTCATCCGCATTGTCGGTTTCCATCAGCCGGATGCGGAGTTCTTTTGCGCCGTCAAATCCTGACGAGTAAGCTTTGAAATGCTTTTTCATGACGTCGAAATTCTTCAGGCGTTTTTCGGGATCGTTGCTATGGTAGA
>CAZWWZ010000104.1:0-2840 GCA_964637795.1 uncultured Candidatus Saccharibacteria bacterium
GCGAGACGCCGAGCACGCCGCGGCGCAAAGGGGTCGTATGGGAATCCGTGATAATTACACCTACTTTTTTCACGCGATATGTCTTTCTGAGCCACTGCCATATCTTTTTCGCGGCGGCATCCGGATCGCGAGGCCACAAAATGTAATGTCGATCCGCATTGCTTTCATCGACTCCTGCCGATGGAACCAGGAGATTGTTCTTGATGGTTTGTATGCACCACGCGCCGGGAATATATTTTCTCGGCAAATATTGGTCGGCTTCTTCCCTGACAAGCTCGTCGCGATCAGGATACTTCTCAAGAGGCACGCATCTTCCCTGCCAGATGCTCACCACTTTTGAGGTTACGGCCACAACGGTCCCCTCGTGAAGTTTGGGAAGCGATTCCTTCATCACGCCCAGAAGATCATCCTGCGGCGGCAAAAGGATTTTTGTTTTTATCGGTTTGATGAGCATGGACTTTTAAGGCTTAAATTAGCATCAATGATACCTCTTTCCCATTTGTTAATTCAATCGAACGGATAAATCCGCGTTTTTTCATAAAATCATTCTGGAAAAATATAAGTATATTGCAATGCACCGATGGTTTTATAAAAACGTCCTCCGATGCACATCGCTCGATCCATATTGTCTGAGCGCTTTATAATGAGCTTTTGTCCCGTAGCCTTTGTGTCGCTCAAAGCCATACGCCGGATATTTCTTCGACAAACGAACCATGAAACGATCTCGATGAACCTTGGCGATGATCGACGCAATGGCGATCGCCGGAATCTTCTCGTCTCCTTTTATAACGGTCTTTGCGTTCTTTGGTTGAGCGCCCTGGCCAAGAAACAATCCGCCGTCGAGAAAGATGCTCACGTTCGCAACCCGTAGATCGCGATCCGCCATCAATCTTTTGCACGCCCGGAATGCCGCAAGATTCGCCGCACGGGAAATGTTCATCTTTTCGATCCGGCGCGGATAGACGCGTGCAACGGAAAAATCGACCGCCGGAGTCATCTTGAAATAAGCGAACCACGCTTCACGCTGTTTCGGGGAAAGCCTCTTGGAATCGCGGAGGAGCGGCTTGTTATTCCGGGCGGAGCTTGTCCCGAGGATTTTCGAGAAGCGAGAAATCTTTTTTTCGAGATTCCCCGCGGAACTCGGAATGACGACGGAGTGCGCCGGCATAAGCGCCGCCGCAACGACAACCGGCCCCGCGAGCGCACCGCGCCCCACCTCATCAATGCCAATGATCCATTTTTTCTCCTGCTTCATGATGAGATCACGTTCGATCTTTTCTTTAAAAAACCTTCCCGTGAAAGCGCGGCGACGATCTTCATGACGCGGTCTTTCGGTTGAGGAATGATATCAACCAGTTCATCCATCGTTATTTTTTTTCGTGCGAGCACAAGACGCACTATCTTCCCCCTGATCTCGCGGTCGGATCCGCTAAATTTCCTCTGGCGGACATAATGGGCACTGCGCCGGTTCGGATTCATTTTTTCCGTCACACCAAGCATCGCGCCATAATCCATCAATGCGAAATACCACGCGCGCGGATCTTTGCGATCGAGCGTTCTTTCAATAAGAGGCAGGATCTCGCGATCGTTCACCTTTGCGCGCCCCGGAAAGAAAGAATGGATAAAAACACGCCGAATGTTCGTTTCAATGAAAATTTCCGGCTCGTTGAACGCAAACGCACGGATCGCGCCGGCCGTATACGGCCCGATACCCGGAAGCGATTCCAATATGTCGCGCTCCCGCGGCAATGCACCGCCATATTCTTTTGCAACGATCCGCGCCGTTTCGCGCAGGGAAAGCGCCCGGCGATTGTAGCCAAGCCCCTGCCATGCGCGCAACACGTCGCTTTTTTTTGCATGCGCAAGTGACATAAAATCGGGGAATCTTTTTATGAAATTTTCATAAAAAGTTTTTACGCGATCCACCTGCGTTTGCTGAAGCATGATCTCCGAAACCAAGATCCGGTAGGGATCATCTGTGCGCCGCCACGGCAGGTCGCGGCCTTGCAACCGATAGAATGTTCTTATCTTTTTCCTGAAATTCCGCGCGTCCTGCATAGATTAACCTTAGAACCTATCTCAAAAATACTCCAGACTTGATAAGCTTCGCATGGAGGGTTATATTTTCCAAAGAAGGAAGCGAGGACGTCATCATGATCTTCCGGAAATTCCGTCTGAAACGAGTGACACACAAACTCCGGACAGCAGAAAACCAACTGGCATGGCTACGCGCTCAGCGATGTCCGGCAGACCAAACCAGCATACCCGCCGTCCGGATGACGATCGAAAGGCTTACTAAAAAGCTGGATCGCCTCTGCGGATTATCAGCTTAACCCCAACAATTTATGGCTCCGCACCAAGCGGAGCCGCTTTTTTATGAAAACCCGCCCCAGGCCGCGAGCGGAGCAATCTTGGGTTAGATTCCAACACGCTTGACATAATAAAGAATTATATGGTAAGATTTTGTCAATGTAAGTGTTTCTTAGTAGGTTTCCGCTTGCGTGTCTTTCGGGACATGAGGGTTCAGAAGCAGAGGAGAAGGAAGGTCGCCTTACATAAATTAGCAATAAGTTAGAATGGCTAAAAAATTATACGTGGGAGGTTTGCCGTACTCGACGACAGATGACGAGCTTCGCGAAGCATTCGCGAAGGCCGGAGCTGTTGCCACCGTCACGATCCTCATGGACAAAATGACGGGCCGCTCGCGCGGTTTCGGTTTTGTCGAGATGGAGAACGACGAGGACGCCGCAAAGGCGATCGAGATGTGGAACGGCCAGGACTTCGTCGGCCGCAAGTTGACGGTCAACGAAGCGAAACCGATGGAGCCCCGTGCTCCCCGC
>CAZWWZ010000105.1:0-2783 GCA_964637795.1 uncultured Candidatus Saccharibacteria bacterium
CCGCAGAAGAAAATAAACCGGCGGACTCCACGCACGGTTTCTTCGCCTGTCGTGATGCTTGCGCTGTTTCATCGCGGACAACTGCACAGATCTCACGGCCGCGCCAGGTGTCGATTTCCGTAGGAACGATCTTTTCGCACGGCAATTTCTCCGGCCAAAAACCGGTGCGCTCCATACCAAGCGGATGGAAAAACGTCCTTTTTGCAAGAACATCGAGCGGCGCACCCGCTGCCCGCTCGATCACCAGCCCCATGAGAATGGCCATGGCGTTCGTATAAAAATAAGAAACATCGGAAGATTGTTTATTTTCCGAAGAAAAAAGAAAATTCAGCAGTTCGTCGGTAGACCGATATTTTATTCCCTCCAGGGAATCTTCCGGATTCTTGTAGTTCAAGATAAACCTCAAAAGATGCCTGATCAAAAGACTCTCGCGGCCGTGGATCGCAAGTTCAGGAACATAGGAAACAACCGATTCATCCATACCGATCAAGCCATCATCAATCAGTTTCAGGAGCAGGCACGCCGTCGGAATCGATTTCGTGACGGAAGACATATCATAGATCGAATCCGCAGTTACAAATCGGCTGTCCGGCTCATAGGTAAATTTCCCCGCGGGAACAATTATTCTATCGCCGTTACGCCACACCACACCGATGACGCAACCCGGGAAATAGCCGCCGGAAACCCGAAAGCCAGCCCAACTGGCCAGCTCTTTTTTTAGTAATGCGGCGTCCATTTCTTATCGAATATTTTAGACCGACATTTTTTCGAGAGCCGCAATGCGTTCCTCGATGGGCGGATGCGTCATAAAAAGCGTATGCCACCACGAGGTCTTGTTCCCTTTGAACGGGTTATCGATCCACATATGCGCCGTGGAATCCTTGGCGGATGCCATCGGAACATTATCCGCCTCGATCTTGCGGAATGCGGAAATAAGACCTTCGGGATAGCGCGTGAGAAGCACGCCCGACGCGTCGGCTAACGCCTCACGGCGGCGCGATATCGCAAGCTGGATCAGCATCGTGCCGATCGGCGCAAGAATGGACAGGATGATCGCGGCAAGGAAAAAGATCTCTCCGCTCTCATTGTTGTTGCCGCGGCGACCACCCATGCCGCCAAAGAAAAGCGATCTGAGAAAAACATCGGCGATCAACGAAATGATGCCTGCAAGAACCGCCGCCACCGTCGAGACTAGGATGTCCCTGTTGCCGACGTGCGACAGTTCGTGAGCCAGAACACCCTGCAGTTCCGTCTTATTGAGACGTTGGAGGGCGCCCGCAGTTACTGCCACGGCAGCATGTTTCGGATCGCGTCCTGTCGCGAACGCATTGATCTGCATTTCCGGCGTGATGTAAAGCTTCGGCATCGGCAGACCCGCCGTGATCGAAAGATTTTCGACGATGTTCCACAGATCGGGATTATCGCTCTTCTGGATCTCCTGCGCCCGCGCGAGAGACAGCGCGATGGACGCCGAAGAATAATAGCTGATCAACGAATAGACGATGCTAAAGATCGCGGCGAAGATCATGAAGCTCGGATCGCCGTATGCCATCGAAAATATGTAGCCGATCCCGATGACCACCACAAAAAATACAATGAAGAGCATCCATGTCCGCCGGATATTCGAAGATTGGTATTGATAGAGATTCGCCATGAAAATATAGTGTCATTCTCGCGCGGCGAGAACCCGTGCTTTAAAATCGGAGGCACGGAGACCCGCTTGCACGGACCATGACAATGCAATGCTCTTTAGAATTTCACCTGCACCGGCTGCTTCTCCGCGTCCGTCATGTCGCCGCCGAAGAAATCCATCTTTTTGAAACCGAACGTGCCTGCAATGATATTTGAAGGGAACGCCTGGATCTTCGTGTTGAGATCGCGAACCATGCCGTTATAGAACCGGCGGGCCGCCTGGATCTTATCTTCCGTATCGGTAAGCTCACTCTGGAGACTAAGGAAATTCTGATTTGCCTTGAGGTCAGGATAATTCTCCGCAACCGCGAAAAGTGACTTGAGGGCCCCCGAAAGATTGTCCTCCGCTTCAGCCTTCGCGCCATCCGTTGCCTGCATCGCCTGCGACCGCGCAGCTGTCACTTTCTCGAAAACATCCGCCTCGTGCGTCATATACCCTTTCACCGCCTCGACGAGATTCGGGATCAGATCATAACGGCGCTTCAACTGAACATCGATATCCGAGGACGCCTCCTGCGCCTGATTTCTCGTACGCACCAACCCATTGAACGACACGATAAGCCAAATAACCAATACCGCGACCACAACCCAAATTATTGTAATAATCATATTGCGGAGTATAACATATTTTACGAAAAAGTTAAGTCAAATCACATTCAAAGATAGCCATGGAATCTTTTATTTCGTTCATGCCATCAAGCGGCGTCAAAGAAAGCGGATAATTATCGCTGCTTCTTCCCGCCGCCACCCTTGCGCCACGGAACCGCGGAGATCAACGGACAATAGAGATCTTCCTTTATCTTTATCTCGAGCGATGAGAACGGTTTGCGCGATCTTAACGGACGGTCGACGAATTTGATCCACGGTACATCCTCGATCACGGCAAGCGGCGTACATTCAGAACCTTCTCCCATCAGCATGACCGCCGCCGCGGAAAGGCCATCCGCGATGTTCGTCTGCGTCATCCGCAGTTCCCTTCCGAAGATATCCGGCATACCGCGATAATCTTTGAGCGGCGAAAATCCATAATGCGCAAGCGAGACGCCGAGCACGCCGCGGCGCAAAGGGGTCGTATGGGAATCCGTGATAAT
>CAZWWZ010000106.1:0-2736 GCA_964637795.1 uncultured Candidatus Saccharibacteria bacterium
TTTGGGCTGTTCCCGTTTCTCTCGCCGATACTCAGGGAATAATTATTTATTCTTTTTTCCTCCGGTTACTGAAATGTTTTGCTTCACCGGGTGCGCTCTCGGCTTGCGCCGAGCAATGAAGGTTTACTTCATTAGGTTACCCCATTCGGAAATCCTCGGATCACAGGTTGCTACGCACCTCCCCGAGGCGTATCGTCGCTACGCCACGTCCTTCATCGCCTTTTCTAGTCAAGGCATCCACCATTCGCCCTTATTGAGTTCCGCCTTGCGGCGGAAATGCCAACCATCCCAATACTGACTTCTTGCCATTGTGCTTTCGCACAATAGTTATGCTCTGCTCGCCACGAGAAATTGGTCCGCGAAAAATGCTTCGCAGTGTACGCTATCTTTTCCGCAACGAACGACGAAAATGTCCGATGCGTTCCAGAACGCGCTTGTGGCACTCCATATTGTGTGAAGTGCGCGTGACGCAGAGCTATCTTATATACATATCCATGGCTCTACTTCCATGGTTCCATTTTATAACGGATCTTTGTCAAATGACGAGCGAAACGAAAGAAAAAAATCAGCCGCACCGGGCGGCCGTTCGTATGCAGAAGCATGCGGTTTAGTCGCCGAAAACTTGAGAGTTGATTTTCTTCGACATTCGAATCGTGAGTACTATTATAGACGGACAAAGAACATTGTCAAGGACTCCGGTTTTCCCGTTTTCCGGAAGATAAAGATGCGAAGAAGGTGCTTGTTTTACGGGACTTAAACTCACAGTCCCATAAAACAAGCACCTTCTTCGCTTAAGCAATAATCTTCCAAAAAGGAAACCCTCCGCTTACATATAGGAGGGGTTGTCATCCTCCGCAGAGGCGGAGGATCCGTGCTTTTGTCATTCCGGCGAAAGCCGGAATCCAGGCTTATTGAAAGAATCACTTTTAATTCAGTTCAAACCATTTTCCTTCGCTTATCACCTCAACTTTTTCATCGACAACTTTCAGAGCAGATTGGTCATCCATCGCGTAAATCTTTTCCGTCATGCCTTTCGTGATCTCTCTTATGAAATCTTCACGCAGGTTCTTAAAATATGGCGAGTTCAGATGTGGCAAAAAATAAAAATCAACTAGCTCCAAGCTGAGCATATTCTCCGTCTCGTCAAAATCTTCCTCATAAATAGCCTGAGAAAATTTCAGAGGCTGGTCTTTGCTTGTGATCATACTGCCCGCGCTCACGCCAACGTAGACTTTGCTTCTTAAATACTCGGGTAAAAGCTTAGTCAATCCAGAACGATTGATCCATCTCATAAGATGATAGTTGCTCCCTCCTTCAAAAAATAGAATGTCCGCCGTTTCAAATTTTGGCCCCCAAATTTTTTCTTCAACTGCCGAGATGTCGGCGATATCAATAGATTTAAAATTCTGCCTTTTTAGATTAACTAAATCATCGATGAACCACGACTTGTCGCCCGCTTCTTTGTTTGATGCGGTGGGAATGAAAACAAGAGAAGATTCCTTTGCTTTTTTGCCCACGAGATCGAAAAGAGTATTGGCTATAGACTCGTTGGTTATTCCGCCTGAAGTGAGCAGGAGTTTCATATTAAGAATAATTATAACAGATTTTAGCACGAGCTTTTCTCTCGCGGAACCTGAGCGAGGGGCAATCCTGGATTCCCGCTTTCGCAGGAATGACAGGAAAAATAAGCGGAGGTTTCTGTTCTGCGAAATGACTAAACAAATGCGGACAATGGAAAAGAAGAAGATAATAGAATAAAGGAGGCACAACAACGAACGTCATTTCGCAGAACAGAAACCGGAGCTGTTATATTTCCGTCGCCTCCACTTCGCTTTCTATAAAGAGATCGAGGTCTCCGGCAAGGACGCTATCCACCTTTGCGGTTTCGGTTCCGGTGCGATGGTCCTTCACCATCTGATAAGGATTCAGGACATATGATCTGATCTGATTCCCCCACTCCGGCTTCACGTTCGTGCGGAGCTTTTCGAGCTTGTCCACTTTTTCCTTTTCCATGCGTGCGAAGAGCTTCGCCTTCAAAAGTTTCACGGCATACTCCCGATTCTGCGCTTGCGACCGTTCGGTGCGTGCCGAGATCGTGATGCCGGTCGGCAGATGCGTCACGCGCACCGCCGTCTCCACCTTATTCACATTCTGGCCGCCAGGTCCGCCCGCGCGCGAAAATTCGAACTTCAGATCGTCGTCCGGTATCTGCAGTTTTGATTCTTCAAGCTCGGGGAGTTCGGGCACGACTTCCACGAGCGCGAACGATGTCTCGCGTGAATGTTTCGCATTGAATGGCGAGATGCGTACCAAGCGATGTACGCCGGATTCTTTTTTCAAATAGCCATAAGCATGGTCGCCGCGGATCTCGACCGTCCGTGAACGGATATTGTCATCGATGACATTTATCTTCCAGCCGCGCCGCGCCGCATAGTTCTCATACATCAAACCGAGCATCCGCGCCCAATCCTCGGCGTCATCCCCTCCCGCCCCGGGAAAAACGGAGAGCACTGCGGTTCCTGCATCGTACGGGCTTTTAAAGAGTTCCTGAAGTTCGAGCGAGCGAAACATTTTTTTTGCCTCGAAGAATTTCTGGTCCTCCATATTCTTTTCGAGCAAGCCGAGCAAATTTTCAAGCTTATCGAATTCGCCCACGATATTGCTCAAAATGCCAAGCTCTTTAATAAGCTCGTCTGCGCGCGCGCGGTCGGACCAAAAAGCAGGCGCCGACATTTC
>CAZWWZ010000107.1:0-2662 GCA_964637795.1 uncultured Candidatus Saccharibacteria bacterium
AATCGTACACTACCAAACTCTCCAGGCGAACGAATTCTTGCCCAGCCTCGAAGCGCCATCCGCCCTACAGCGCTTCGGCATCCCGGGCTACGCTCGCTGGATACGGTCGGCATGACTGTGGCTTCAAAAGGTTGACGTCGTCTCGATGCTGGAGGACACTGTTACGATCACCTACGCCCAAACGTCCATAACGAAGGCGGAACGGAAGTGTCCCATGTAGTCTCGTTCTCTATCGAGGGTCTGAATGGGAGAAGTCAGCCCCTCGAATATACGCTCAATAGAGATGTAAACGTATTCTTCGGAAAAAATGGCTCCGGAAAAACATCGATATTAAAGATTCTTCACGGCGCCATGTCAGCGGACGTTCAACACTTACAGCAGGTTAGCTTTACCAAGGCTTCGGTTACCATTCATACGGTAAGCCGTAGCTGCGATTTCACACTGACATACGAAAAGGGAACAACCGACACCACAAACGCAGGTACGGAATCCTCTTCGACCACATTGGCAGACGAGGCCACTGCGGTAGGGCCGACGATACAGACCCATCCCGCCCCCCAGTGGCAAGTCACTACTATTTTTAAGCCAGACACAACTATTCCAATTCAGCGATGGCGTCACGTTTATCTTCCAACAAGCCGATTATTTATGCCGGAGCGGGGTACTATAAGCGTATGGGAGCGCATGGCGTATAGTCGAGGAGCGGGTAGTTCCGTTGATTCAGAGGAGTTATTGGACGAAGCGTTCGCAGAGTCGCTCCAGCAAGTTTGGCGTTTAACTTTTGGCGAAGTACAGAGCGCGCTGAATTCCATCCAGCAAAAGGGACTACAGAGAATCCTTGCCGAAGTACTAGCTTCCGATGAAACGGACCGAGTGCCACGCGCAGTGAGCCGGCCACTGGACGCAGATAAAGCATTTGAACGGATGACCAATTTTTTGGCGCGGCAATCTCCGGGCAAGCTCTCGCGCAGAGTAGGATCGAAAGAGGAGTTTGTGCGTAGATACGGAATTGACCAGCGTCTACGGACAATAGTCAATTATATTGATGTCATCGAAGCGAGAATAGAAAGGCAGATGCGTCCAACAAACCAACTGGAGAAACTCGTCCAGCGGCTATTCTCGAAAGAGAAATCTATAAACTTCGACGGGCCATCAATTTCCGTTACCACCAGCGGCGGTGGAAAAATAGAAATTGAAAACTTATCTTCCGGAGAAAAGCACCTGATCCGGATTCTTCTTAGTGCCATTTCCTCGCAGGAAAGCAGTCTCTTAATTGATGAGCCAGAAATGTCCATGCATATAGACTGGCAGAGGGAACTAATTTCAAACATTAGAACAGTTAATCCAGAATGCCAGCTCATATTTGCCACTCATTCCCCGGATATTATGGCTGAGATCTCAGATGAAAAGGTATTTCGAGTATGAACCGCCGACTACAGAGGCGTGTGCAATCCCACATACGCGCAATTCAGATGTCGGAAAGACAAATTTTCGCGTACTGTGAGGGTAAAAATTACGACCGATATGTTTGTTCTGAGTTGATGGGTGGCATCGATCCATCGTGTAGTCGCGCGCTTAATGTTTATACTGCGGAAGAAATCTCCAGCCAAGGCGGAAAAGAAGGTTTAAAGGGTATATTTCAAAAATTCAGGAAAAAACATCTTTTGCGTTCGGAATTTAAGGGGAAGAAATTTGTGTGCATATTTTTCTTTGACAAAGACATAGATTGTATTTGTCGGTCGCGACTTCGGAACGCCCACGCCTTTTATACCGAACTATACGATGTGGAAGCTCAGGCGTTCCGAGATGGCAACCTGACGCGGTCCATCGCCGTGGCGTTGGGTATTAGTATGTCTGCGGTACCTTCAATCTACTCGGACCCGAGTCAATGGATTGAAGGCGTTGCGGTTCGTTGGAAAGAATGGCTGACTCTCTGCGTGTATTGCAAGATCCACAATGTGAATTGCGGATGCGGATTTCGTCTCCTATCCACCATAAACCCTTCCCTCATTGGACCGACAGATGTCGCAAAGTACTACGAAAAAAGGACTGCTATCAAGGTCACAAGTGGGGTCTGCGACGGAATACTTGAACAGCAGATGGCGATCATCGAAAAGAAAATAGGACGACTTATCGTGAGCGGTGAACTTCTAACAATTTTCAAAGGTAAATGGATTGCTCCTATTTTGAGAAAAGAATTGGAAGCGGAATTTCCAAGAAAAAATGTTGTATTGGATGCTCTAGAGCCGAAACTGACTTCTGGTGTTGTCGGCACAATGAGCTTTTCGACTTCGTGGGCTACTGAGTGCAGAGACCGGTTGCGGGAGCTTGTCGATGAGATCACTGTACTACACTAGGCAGCCCGTGTAGGGCGGATAAGCGCAGCGTCATCCGCCAACGCAAGCCTTTGTCTGCACAGGCATTTCTGGATCAGGCACGAAGCGGCAGCGCGTCACCGCCCGCTTCACCCCCGACACGATGCGCGCCTCGACCACCCCGGGAATTTCCTTGCACGCCATCGCCCTCCCGTGCTAGGAATAAGTTCCATGCCCGCCAGCCCCACCCTTTCCCTCACTCCCGACTTCGCCCAACGACTCGGCGTCATCTTGGCCGGCCTCGCCGCCCTTATCGCCCGCAGCTTCCTGCGCGACCCCTTCCGCGC
>CAZWWZ010000108.1:0-2662 GCA_964637795.1 uncultured Candidatus Saccharibacteria bacterium
CTGATTAAGCTCGGTGAGGGTCAGATTGGTCGCCTGGATCTGCAAATTGACGCTGGCTATCTTTGCATTCAGCGTTGCGATCTGATCCGAGAGCGTGTTTCCCTGTTTTTCATAGCTTGAGATCTGACCCTGATATTGGTCGATCTGCGTTTCAAGCTGTTGCAACTGGCTTTCAAGCTGGGCTCGTTCCGCAACGCTCGAGTTCGATGATGCCGTATCGCCCGACGCACGGGTGAAGACCGTCGGCGCAAGAACCGAGCCGAAAACAAAAAAGGCGACCGCAACGGCAATGATGACCGGGCGCATAAGTTTCACCAGCGATATCCTCGTGCCGCGTTTCCGAGAAGAAAGATTGAGGCGTAATTTCGATACACTGAATGCGTTCCATTTCCCTCCGCGGCCGCGCCGAGGGACGATATCTCCCGCAACGCGCGGTTTTATAGGTTGCTCCATAACAATTCCATTATACCACGTTAAGCCGAGGTAAGAAAAGAAAAAAATCCGACGCCAGAGAAAATTCCATCATCTTCTGTCGTACCGACTATTTCTTTCGTCGTTGCCGCGTCCGGCCTTCGCGAAGCCGCTTCGGCGGAGCCGGGCACGGCGGGAATCCAGGCCTTTCAAATACTAACCTGAGTCCCTGCTTCCACGGGGACGACAAAAAAAGCGAAGAAGGGAATTCCTTCTTCGCTCTCCAGTTTCTCGAAACGACGATATCCTTATATCTACTTTTTCTCCTCCGTTTCTTTTCCGACAGCGCGCTCGGCAACTTTTTCTTCCGCTTCCACTTTCACCTCCGAGACATCGGCAACCGGAGCGACCACTTCTTCTTCGGCGCGCGGTGCGGTCGCTGTCGCAATGGCCGTCTCCCCTTCCACGAGCAACGTGACGCCCTTCGGTACCGCAAGATCACGGACATAGATCGTCTTGTCGATATCGTCCAGAACCGAGAGATCAACGGTGAACTGATGCGGCAAGTCGCTCGGTAAAGCTTCAACTTCGATCTCATCCATTGATTTGTTGATGACCGCGCCCTTCTCGCGGATCGCCGGAGACTCCCCGATGAATTCGATCGGAACACGAGCCGTGATCTTTTCCTTCATATTGACCCGATAGAAATCGATGCTCGCCGGTTCGCCCGAAATGTAATGGCGCTCGACGCTATGAATGATCGCGGGGAATTTATCGGTTTCCGTCGTCAAGGTAATGACCGTATTCTCGCCGGCGACAGCATATATCTTCGTGAAGTCCTTCGCGGAAATCGAAAGATGGACGTTCGAAACGCCATGACCGTAAAGTTCCGCAGGGATCAAACCGCCGCGCCGCAGCGCGCTCACTTTTTTCCCGAAAACCGTTCGTTCTTTTGCAGCTAAATCCATAGGCAAGAGTGTAACAAATAAAACAACGAAACGCAAATCGGAAGGCTATTCATATTTCCGATTTTGTCCTATGTGTCATTCCGAGCGCCGCGAGGAATCTTTGCCGTCATTCCGGCAAGGGTCGGCATCCAAGCTTCAGGTCCGAACCTCGCGACAAGGTTCTGTCTCGGTTCTGAGCCTTTTTTTCGATGGTATGGGAGAGGATCACCACGCAAGCTCACCAGTCGCATCCTTCACTTCATCGAGCGTCGTCTTTCCTTCGATCGCCTTTAGGATTCCGTCTTCCTGCATCGAGACCATCCCCTGCCGTTTCGCCACTTCGCGGAGCGCAACTTCGGACGCTTCATGAAGGATCGTAGTTTCAAGATCGGGACCGCCTTCCAAAAATTCAAAAATACCGACGCGTCCTTTATAGCCGATGCCGTTGCACTTTGGACAGCCAACCGGAGCGAAAAACGTCGGATGCTCATAGAGCGTTTTGTCGACCTGTGCCGGCAAGCGGGCAAGCAAAGCTTTTATCTTTTCATTCATCGCATCATCAACCGGAACTTCCTTTTTACACTCGGGGCATAGTACGCGAACCAGCCGCTGGGCGATCACGAGCGCGAGGGCCGGCCCGATCGAAACCGCTTTCACGCCAAGGTTGATGAGCCGCGGCACGGCGCCAACCGCATCGTTCGTGTGGAGCGTCGAAAGCACGAGGTGTCCGGTCAAAGCCGATTGCATTGCGATATCAGCCGTTTCGAGATCGCGAATCTCGCCGACCAAGATCACATCGGGATCCTGCCGGACGATGGCGCGAAGACCGTTCGCGAACGTGTATCCCGCTTCCTCGTCCACTTGCGTCTGTTCAATTCCCTCAATGCGATACTCGATTGGATCTTCAAGCGTGATGATCTTCATCTCCGAACTGTTCACGGAACGAAGGAACGCATAAAGTGTCGTCGTTTTGCCGGATCCTGTCGGGCCGGTGTTCAAAATGAGGCCGTTCGGCCGGTCGAGCGCCCTCTTCACGATCACGAGATTGTCGGCGCGCAAACCAAGACTCGGCAAACCGACCATCGTAGCCGACGGATCGAGAACACGCATGACGATCGTTTCGCCGAACTCCGCCGGAATGACCGAAACGCGCATTTCGATATCCTTGCCGGCAAGATTGATCGTAAAGCGCCCATCCTGCGCCTCGTTCCGGACGTTGAGCTTCATCTCCGAAAGCAATTTCACGCGTGAGACGAAATTGGCATAGAACGAAAGCGGAAGTTCGCAGATATCATGCAAAAGGC
>CAZWWZ010000109.1:0-2655 GCA_964637795.1 uncultured Candidatus Saccharibacteria bacterium
GGAATTCAAAAACCCGAGGCCTCAAGGTCTCTCGAACCGATGCACTAACGGGCGGTCGTTTTTGGATAAAATCCGAACGTATTTTCAGAGTATATCATAGCCATTTTACCCCATCATTCCGAGGCGGTTTACCCCTACATTCACCCCTACATACGGGTATGCTTGGAATGTAGGGGTAGCAAGTCGAGTTTACCCTGCAAACGTTGATCTTTTTGAGGGTCGCCCTTCAAAACCACAAGTCCTACTTCACTCCGCTAGACCCCCTCCGAGATGGTGTGCTCAGCCCCTCAGCCACTCACTGCTGTTCGGGCTTCGGGGCTTCGCGTATGGCGCGCCCAAATTCCTCCCCCAACCCCTCCTTTTGGCGCGCCTAAGGGTTGGCTTTTGCGGTTTTCAGTATCGGACCACCAATACAAAGAAGAACAACGAAGACTTCTCTTTGTTGGAGTCACAAGGGCAAGTAAAACACTGACGATAAGTTGGGCACGCCATATTTCGTTTGGGCAATCAAGACAACACCATACCGCAGGTCTACGAACAATCAGGCAGCAAGGGCAGGCCCCACAAACATTGCTTGCGCTATCAGAATTCTTACAAGACCTAAACGGAGTTACTTGGGAACAATAATCCTATTTAACAGGTTTGCCCTTCAGTAATAAATCCTCTTTTTTAGTATCTTGATCCAACTTCAGACGTTGTTCGATTTTTAATATCTGGCTCTTGTTGAAAAGAACCACCGTATCGCCATCTCGGAATCTTACGTTGTCGTCATTTATTTTCAGCAGCGTCACATCCCTCATCGGTTCCGGATTCCCCAATGTGTAGATGTCGGCTTTTGCGAGTCGTTGCGTTCGTAGCGAATAATTGATCGCCATAAAAATAAAACAGAAAAAAATCTCTCCGCCGATAAATATAGTCCAGACAATACTCCCGCTCTGATACTCCAGAATCGCAAGATAGGAAAGAAGAAGCGCAATCAACCAAAGCGGATTATATTTATCAGCCTTGAGCATCGCCCGTTTGAACGCCTGATAGTCCTCGCTGTCCTCCGGCATTCTCACAAGCATAGGAACGAGCGGCAGCTTTATCTGATAGGTTTTTTCGAGCAACAGCGTGGTAGTAATGATAAGCCATGCGGTTAAAATCGAGACGCCCAAAAAGTGCATCCAATGTCCCATCCAAAGTGCCCCAACATAATGGACCAAGGCGAAAGCAAGGGCACCGGGCACAACAACAAGGTTTACAAAGAATAAAAGCCCAGCAACCTCTATACCCCAATTGCGATCGTCTTGAAAGGCACTTTGATCCACGATGATCTTTCCAAAGAAACGGACAAGATAAACCGCCGCAGATACGATGATCGCGGGCGGCAATAGCTCGATGACCTTTTGGGTCGCAAAATCCATGCTTCATTTCTACTCCTTAGGAGTAATGGAGTCAAAGACGCCCGGTTGAGTGCGTAGGATATTTCCCGAATCAATTCCCGATTTCTGCATCTAGAAAATCGGGAATTAGCGGGCATTAGCGGGCGCGTCTTTTTATCGATTTTCTCATATTTTACATAGGCTTTCGGGGAAAATATTAAATTCCCGATTCCGGCAATCGGGAATCGGGCATTTTCCCGTTAAGCCCGACACCACGCGATATGGCCACCAGGCAAATTCCCCATTACCCACAAAATGGGTAATTCGTTTTTACCGTTTTTTCATATTTTATATGCCTTTTCTGCGAAAACCCCAATTCCCCACGGGGAATGATTGCACATGCCATTTTGGGGTGTTTTCCCCGCCTATTTCCCATCCGATTTTACCCTCTCGTACTTCTTCCTAAATCGCGTACGATATTCCCCACGTGGGGAAACTCCAATCATGAGTCGAACCGAGCCACACGGGGGCATTTAGGGGCGGTCACTGGGCAATCGTGCTGAAAGTCGGGAATGGCTCATACCGCTCAACTGTTCTAAAATAAGTTCTAACGTCGTTCAACATCTCCCGCCAATTTGTTCGATTTTTATTTTCCACCACGAGCGGCCACGCTTCGCGTGGCACAAAACCTAGCTTTCCCTCGCCGAGCCGGAAGTTCGACGCCGTAGACGGCGGTTCGCTGTTCGCTCACACCAATCTTTTTGCTTTTTGCCAAAGTGGTATACTAAGGGTGCACCAATCTTGAAGCCCGAATTTTTTGTATAACACGGGTTACACACCCAAACGGGCGATTCTGTTCAATTTTGCTTTCGGGCAAGGTTGGTGCAACAGGGTCGCCCTTTTGAGTTTTTGATAAACATGGATACTCAACCCAAAAAGTTTTTTCTCTATGCCCGTAAGAGCACCGATACTGAGGAACGGCAGGTGCGGAGCATTGACGACCAGATCGCGGAGCTTCACGAGTTGGCGGCGCGAGAGGGTATAGAAATTGTACGGACATACACCGAGAAGCAGACCGCGAAAGCTCCGTGTCGTCCCATATTCAATGAGATGCTTGCGGACATAGAGAAGGGCGTTGCTGATGGCATCCTTGCGTGGCATCCCGACAGGTTGGCTCGCAACTCAGTTGATGGCGGGAAAATAATCTGGCTCCTCGACATCGGCAAGCTCCATCATCTCAAATTCTCAACTTTTTGGTTTGAGAACACGCCGCAGGGCAAGTTCATGTTAC
>CAZWWZ010000110.1:0-2553 GCA_964637795.1 uncultured Candidatus Saccharibacteria bacterium
ATTTCACATGGCGTGATATTGAATGAGATTGCATGGATGGGCTCGCCCGTTGCGCCTGGTGAGTCGGCGGATCATGCCGCCGATCGCGAGTGGATAGAGCTTAAAAACATCTCCGGCACCGAAATTTCTCTCGAGGGATGGCAGATCATGGATGCGAGCGGCAAGATAAGAATATCGTTCGGTTCGGGAGATGAACTTTTACCGAATATGCTCTATCTGCTGTCGCGTAACGGGAATTTTGTGGATAGTTTATCTGATGATAAAGCGTATACCGGTGTCTTACCGAATAGCGGGGATAAGCTTGGGATTTTCGATGCTAGCTGCGGCGTTTCCGATTTTATCGATGCTTCATCGGAATGGCCTGGCGGTTCTAACTCGACAAAACAAACGCTTGAACGGACGAAAGATCTGAGCTGGCAGACAAGTATTGATGCGGGTGGTACGCCGCGTGCGGAAAATTCAGCCGGTGCGGCGATCGCTGATACGACCAGCAGTTCAGTAGAGAGATACGACATGGATCTGGCGATCGTGGGCGACGGTAGCGGCAAGGTTACGGTCAAGCCCGGTAGTATAGTTTGCAAAATATCATGCGTTCATGAATATGCTGCCGGCACGACGGTGACGCTTACCGCAGCGCCTTCAGGCGGTACGACATTTATTGGCTGGTCAGGTGGTTGTTCCGGCACCGAGGCGTGTTCTTTCGTGATCGATGGGATGGTTTCGGTGACGGCAAATTTCAGGTTGAATGCGGATGCTTTGTTGGTAACGGATGATAACGTGCAGGGTGATGCTACGAACGTTGTCGCGACGACAAGTATCAGTAATGCGGCAACCACTGTCTCGGATGTGATCGGTACCGCGGACATAGCTGATCAGGCGTCACCGTCCTCATCTCCGCCTTTACCCTCATCCGGATCCGCGCTGGTCAATCATCCGGTCATTGCGGAGATCCAGATCGCCGGTGCGATGGCGGGCGATGATTTCGTAAAAATATATAATCCGACACCGGTCACTCTCGACATCGGCGGATGGAAACTTCGAAAAAAATCGAGCACGGGAAGCGATGCGTCGCTCCGTGAATTTCCGGCAGGAAGCACTCTTGCGCCTGATGCGCGGTTCACATGGGCATCAGATGCGGCCGGCTTCGCGCAATCGATCGGCGCGGACGTCTCGAGCACGGAGACTCTCTCGGTATCGAACAGCGTTGCGCTTTTTGATGGCAGTGGAACGCAGATCGATGCGGTAGCATGGGGGACCGGTACGAATCAGTATGTTGAAGGTTCGCCCTATCCCCAGAATCCCGTTGCCGATCAGGTGTTGCGGAGAAAATTCACGGACGGCATGGTGGTCGATACCGACAATAACAGTAATGATTTCAACTTATGAAACAAAAGATCATCATTCTGATTGCGGTTTTGATGACGGGATATGCGGTATGGTTTTTTCTGGTACGATCGTCGTCCGAGGAAAAAACAGGTTTGCCGGTCCTTCGCCCGGATACGATCGTGACCAGCACGGCAAAAAATGGAACCGTGCGCATCGATAATGAGTCCGCCGGCTATACGGTTGTGATCCCGCGGGATTGGTATCTCGAGAAAAGTGCGGGAACCGGAATGACGCTTTACCCTCATTACACGGGGACGGATAAAACGCTTCCAGCCTGCAAGGTGGAGATTTCCGTGCTTCAAAATGCGAACCGCAAAGATATTACCGATTGGCTCACGATATATCTTCATAGCGATCCCACGGCATCGGTTCTTGAGACATCGCGCGTTGCGATGACGGTTGATGGGGCAATGGCCATCGTTTGGAGCGGGACGCTGAACGATATCGAGACGACGCTTGCATATATGGCAACAGGAACAGACGTGTACGAGATCGCACCATCGGCTATTCTGGCAGCCAATGGCATTTCGCTGAGCGAAAATTGCAAAGACCTTCTTCCGGATATCCTGAAAAATTTTCAATTTACGAAATGAAAAAGAAAATTTTCCTTATGACGTTCTTCGCTCTTCTTTCTCCGTATTTTATCGCCTCCGCTGCGGAAAGCGTGAAATTGCCGTTCGCGGCAGGGGAACGTTTCATTGTGGCAAACGGCTATAATTCGCCACCGACGCATATCAAAAAAGATAGCTATGCGATCGATTTCACGCAGAACGGTTGTACGGCGTACGGCAAGCTGGCGGTCGCCGCGTTTTCGGGAACTGCATTGATCGTCGAGGAGGATGGCTATAACGGCGGTTACGGCACGCAGATATTGATCATCGAGAGCGGCAATGTGGTAGCGCGTTATGCCCATATGATACCGGGCAGTATTCCGGTGCGGCAGGGTGATGCGGTATCGCAGGGAACGATCATTGGCGAGATCGGGGATACCGGATTGGTTGCGGGTGCGGCATGTACGGAACATCCCGGGACGCATATTCATTTTGCGATGTATACGGAAAATAAAGACGGCAGTTTCATGGCAAAGGATCCGGAGCCGATATCGGGCTATACCGACATCGTTGAGGAAACATGGTACACATCCGACAATATCCTTGCGGCGACCAC
>CAZWWZ010000111.1:0-2519 GCA_964637795.1 uncultured Candidatus Saccharibacteria bacterium
GTCAAGACGTCCGGCAAGTGCCGTAAAAGGGCTATCCCGAACAGAAACTAATTATCCCTTTATAGGTTACTCGGCCATTATCATCATAATGAGTTTCTTCGACTTCAAGCTGATTTGGCCCTAGATTCGTAGGGATAATCTTTATTGCTTTAGCTGTAGCCATCATTTTTCCTCGGAAACAGGCGGTGGCAGAGCTGGCGACTTCATAAAGACTGGAGTTTTTCCCATAGGTATATTTGATGAACAAGCCATTTTTTCCGTAAGAATCTCCGCATTGAGCGGCGGCCAACAGTGGCAGAAAAGCCAAGAATAAAAGGCTAATTGATAGCAGTTTATTAATCATAAAAAAACCTCCTTTGAGGAAAAGAGCATTCGAAAATCGAAACCGGTGATTATTATTCAGCAAACTTTTTAGCTATCAACGGTTACCAGACGGCCAGTGGCCAAAAAATGATTTATGTTTTTGGCCCTTAATGGCCCACTCTTCTTCTTGATAGGCGCCATCGATACCACCGAATCGGAAAATAATTATTCCTTCATAAGCTATTGTGCCGTTAGAATTATAATGCGTTTCCTTAACTTCAAGCTGATACGGCCCTGGATTTGTCACTATAATCTTTATCGCTTTGGCAGTTGCCATCATTTTTCCATGGTAACAAGCGGTGGCAGAGCTGGCGATTGTAGGACCTATATCTTCTACACCTCCGTAAGCATAAGAAATGCATAAGCCATTTTTCCCGTAAGAATCTCCGCATTGAGCTGAGGCTGACAGTGGTAACAGAAATGCTAAAAAGAAAAGGCCAATCGATAATAACTTTTTAATCATAACAAACCTCCTTATAAAATTAAACATTGATATTACTATAATGGACTGGTAAAAGACGACCTCCCATACATTTTTTTTCCGATGCTTGCACTTTCTGTTAGTTATAAGGATGAATGCGCCTCTTCACTCTTTGAAATGCGTTGAATAGTGGCCTGTGCTGTCAATTCCATAAACTTTCCCATTATCGGCATCTATAAGGATGGGAATTATTCCCACTCTGAAAGGGATGCTCCAAAAGCATCCTACAAGAGTATCGCTGGATGTAGGGTAGGAAGTATTAAGCAGACGAAAGAATCCAGGTCCGCCGGTTTGTCCGTTTTTCCCTGGCGGAATAGCCAAGGCACCCTTGTTTTTCGCGCACTTAATTGCTTTATCGACATCAATATGCCAATTTGTTATTGGGTGTAATGAATTTAAGAAGGGGCTCGGATCGAGAACACTTTTAGTAATGGTTATACTTCCTAATTTGACAGGGCTTGCCACAACGCGATATCCTGAAGCAATGTCGCTTGGCCTGCAAGCGACCCTTACACGAGCAAACACTTTAGCATTTGAGCTTTCAACGACTTCCGGAATATCATCATGAGATTCAAATGACCCCTCAATGGATTCAAATTCCCGCGATTGATAATCAATAAAGGCTAACTCGCTGTTTGTATTTCCTCTTGAAGCATCATAGGCATCTATATAGTTAAGCGGTATTTTATACTGAAAGAAATATGATACACCGCCGGTGGCAATCGTTGAATCGGCCTTGTAGATTATGGATTCCTCAAATTTAGGACGCGGAGGAAGCCGGCTATCCGATACCCTCACTTCAATTATTTCATGTGTTTCTTTTGAACGAAACAGAAAAAACCATTCTGGAAACCGGTGGAAAAAAACATCCGGTTTAGATAAGCAAATGTAGTACGAGCCTATAACATCAATTAAATCATATGTATTTTCATCGATTTCTGTGTTGTTTGTTGCGTAAGCATATGATTCTTTTGCAGTTATATTTGGGCTAAGTATGTCAAAAAACTCCTTCTCCTCGGAATATTGCGAAGCAATAAGGTATACAGTACCGGCACATATAAAAAAGGTCAATATCCAAAGCGGAAGAATTGTTTTTGGCGGCAGTTTAAGATGTTTGGAGGATAAGTATGTTGCCAAAATAATTTGGGTTATACTTACCCCTATGGAAATTATCACAGCCATATTTAGCAATTTTAACATTGCAATCAGTCCTTTCTATAAGGAACGAAGGCACTTTGCCGTTGATAGTTGCGGTTGCCGCTAATGTTTTTTACCGTAAGCCTCCGGTAAAACCCGTCTTGTCATGGTCGATTCCCGAAGCGATTTTTTATCGCAAGAGGAGGGAAAGACCATGCCGACGGCATATCAAGCTCGCCTACGCCGCAACAAGGCGATTGTTCAAGAATTCCTCAGCAGCGCTACATGGAAATGTCCCGTTTTTAGTTGAAACCGACAGAGTCTCCGAAGGCTATAAATTACGCTGCGCGACTTATCGTGTCAAACCTTTTCCACCACCGCGCTATGGCAGTCCTGGTCCTGGCAATGAACCGGTACCCTCTGATTTTCCTGAACCCCCTTTCACTTGAGAGCAGTACGGTTCCCGGCCAACGCGGACTCATTTACCTGGCGCACGTCCTCGCCGAACTCCCCAAGCGGATGAACCGCGACATCGATG
>CAZWWZ010000112.1:0-2519 GCA_964637795.1 uncultured Candidatus Saccharibacteria bacterium
CGGACGGCAAACTTTTGCGATGGCATCGTTACGATTTGCACACGGGCATCGGTTGGCGTTGGAAGAGTCTCGCGCGTATACGATCGAGGCATGCCAAAGGATATGACATGAGATTTCCCTTGTGTCGTTGCAAGAACCGGGGAGGTCATCGCGATCTTCTCCGAAACCCCGCCTTGTTCAACCACGGGCGCGGTCATGGCAATGAGTTCATTTTTTGTATTGCCGCCAAATATATATCCAGCAACAATCCTAAAACCCTCACGGAGCGCCGACTGGTAGGGCCCCAAAACTGTCGTTTGCGCGACGATGCGCGCGGGATACTCCCGTATTTCATAATCAACCGCCGACCGAACCACCCTATATTCGGCATGCTCTACGCGTGATGAAAAAAATCCCCATAGAGACCATAGGACAAGAATCGCGATGAAGATGATTAAGAACGTCATAGGTATAGTATACCATTTACCCTCTGCCGCTAAATAATATCCCTAGATTTTGCGTCATCAAATAGGTTTCCACAGCGTCCCAGACGGTCAGCTATATTGAGATAGGTTTGGATTCAGGTCGGAGAGGATAAATATACGAAATTCGTTTTGGAACTATAATAAACCTATGGCGAAAATCAAGAAGGCGGTCGCTATTGTGAACGAGAAAAGAGCCACGTCTAATCTCAGAAAAGTTTTGCTCATTCTGTTCCTTGTAGCCATTTTTCTCTGTTCCTTCAATCAAATTTCGAGTTCCGATCCTTTTCTTCATATTAAAACCGGCGAAGTCATACTCTCAAGCGGTACTATCCCTCACGCTGATATCTATTTGTCTTCGGCTATTGGAAATCTCTGGGTGACGCACGAATGGCTCAGCGAAATAATTATTTATCTTATTTATCTTCTTGCTGGCTTTTGGGGTCTCATTATTTTTGTCTCGCTACTCGCGACACTGACTTATTACATCCTCCTTAGGATCGCGGAGCGTCATGGCGCAAATCTGTATGTATCGATATGTATTTTTCTCATAGTCGGTCAGGCTGGATCTGTTTTCTGGATTCCCCGCCCACAAGTTCTAGTTTTTCTATTGTTTGCGCTTCTTCTCTATTGTCTTGATGCCTTCGAGCGGACCAGTAAAAGAAAATATCTGCCCCTTCTCTGTGTGATCATTTGGGTGTGGGCGAACATTAGCTCCAGCGTCATTCTCGGTCTCTTGATTTTTGGATTGTTTTTTGGGATGGCTCTTATCAGAAATCTAAAGGATCGATCTCCGTCTTTTCCTTATTTTGGCGCGGCCCTTGCAATTGCTGTCGAACTTTCCTTCATCAATCCGAATTCCTGGAGAACGCTTGTTTATAGCTTGACGATTATGCCCGCGCTCAAGACCTTATCCATAAGCGAATGGCAACCGATAACGACTTTCTTATGGGACAGAAGTATCGATTTCTATATTGCGGAAATCTTGATCATCGCGGCATTCCTCGTGCTGAAACTCGGACTCAAAAAGGAGTCACGGAATTTGAGTTGGCTATTTCTCGCACTGGGAGCGTCGCTCATGCCATTCATGTCCTCGCGCCATTTGATTTTTTGGTCGCTTGCGGTTCTTCCGCCACTTGCTTGGTTGATATCCAAAGCGCTTGAAAAATCCGTTATTGCTCAATCGAAAACCGCTGCAACGATTGCCGGTATCGTCGCTGTCGTTTTCATAGGTTTCCATCTGGCGTCCCTGCCGAATTCCCCGGTAAACAAAAAAACGCTGCCCGTCGAAGCCGCTGATTTCCTCGCCGAGAACAACGTCAAGGGAAATATTTTCAATCTTTATGAAACTGGTGATTACCTCCTTTGGCGAATTTGGCCAAATGTGAAAGTTTTCATCGACGGCCGTTCGGAGGTTATCGCCGGAACACCGCTCAAAGAATATCTTGCCATCAAAGACGATGATCCTTCGGCCAATTTCCTGATAGACAAAAAATATGGATTTGGATATTTTGTCCTGCCCGGCGACCAGACGCAGCTTAAATCGATATGGCCATTGATCCAGTCGCTCACCCAAAAAGGATGGTGGGTGGTTTTCTGGAATGATACTTCGATCGTGATGGCGCGAAACGACGCTGCCAATGCTGATGTGATTGCCCAATACGGATTAAAATATGTGGGGCCATTCACCATCCCGCAAACAATACCCGAAAGCAATGCAGTTGCAGCCGACCAAGAAATAAAAAAACTCATCACTCGCTTCCCCGATTCGGTTTCTATAAAAAATTATGCCCAGAGTTTCGAGGAATCACATACGATTCCAATAAATACAAGTAATCAGGCCGTAACGAATTGACGCTCTGAAACGCCAACATATCACCTCCTGTGCGGGATAAAACGGTTTGAATGCGACGCCCAAATCCCTGAAAAATGTCACATGTCACATTTTAGCCTACACGGAGAGCATCGTTTTGATAAACTTAGGACATCTTCCGGAACGCTTGCGGGATAATTTTTTTTAATGTTCGAACACGAGGTTCTGTAAAATTTCCAATTCAT